>JAGCXC010000047.1 GCA_017961515.1 Clostridiales bacterium
CTCTGCTCTACCGACTGAGCTATCTGGGCTAACTGGCGACCCGGAAGGGGTTCGAACCCTCGACCTCTAGCGTGACAGGCTAGCATTCTAACCAACTGAACTACCGGGCCAACTGGTGGGCACTATAGGGCTCGAACCTATGACCCCCTGCTTGTAAGGCAGGTGCTCTCCCAGCTGAGCTAAGCGCCCTAGAAACCAATCGTTCCAACAAGAGACATTATATCGCATTATCACCAATATGTCAAAAATTCCACTGGTGCTTATATCTATTTATGTTTTATTTTCTTTTGTATTCTTCTTGGTTCTAGCAAATACTGCCTATTTTGTTTCTTAGGATAACATATCCTTTAATTCTTGTTCTGAAAACTTATATTTCTTATTACAAAAATGGCACTCCAAAACTGCCTCTCCGCTATCTTTTATTATATCCTCAATCTCTTTTTTACCCAAACTCATTAATCCATCTTTCATTTTTTCTCTAGAGCAATTACATTTATACTCACATTCTCTTTTTTCCTTAAAATTTAATTCTCCTTCCTTAAACATATATACGATTATATCCCTTAAATTATTCCCTTCTTTTAATGATTTATTAAATAATGATAATCTCTCCATATTATCTTGTAAATATTTTATTGTAGAACTATTGACATCTGGCATAACTTGTATTAACATACCAGCACTTCTCTTAAGTCCTTCATTATCTTTTATATTACTTAGCACTATGTAAGATGGTAATTGTTCTGATACACTGTAATAATACATCAAATCTTTTGCTATATCCCCTGTAGCGGTTTTGGATATACCTATGTACGGTTTTTTCAATCCCATATCTCTTATTACTTTTATATATCCATCTAAACCAACCTTATCTTCTAGTGTTTCTTTATCTTCTAGTTTTACACATGTATTATCTATATAGCCCCTAACCTCTAAATTGGAATTAACTACAGATACAATCTTCCCGCTTTCTCCACTACTATTTATCTCAAGTGTTAATGTTTCGTTGCTGTTTTTCATAAAATTTGACATCAATAATGATGCTGTCATTGTTTTTGACAACAATACTCCAGATGTTTTTGACAAATTGTGGTATTCTATTGCAGTTTTTGATATATTTGTAGTATCAACCGTCACAACATCAATTGTACCATCAAAAGCTGTTGCACTAATTAAATAATCTCTCATAATTCAATTCTCCTTCTAATTTACATAACGAAAATTAAGACTCTTTTACTTACTATCGACTATATATCTCATGATTAAAACTTAATCTACGTTTAGCTTTACTTACATATAATGACATCTAAAAAATAATATAATTCGTGCCGACCCTCTTATCACCTAAATGGCTTACGAATTGCCGGCACATCCTATTGAAAGTACCTCTATGTCTCGATATATTTTATCTGGACAAATATACCTTCAGCTCTTAAGTTAGGGCTCACCTCTTACCCCCACTTTTCTACGTACACAAAGTGGAGGAACCCCATACTTAAATTAGCATCTGCTTACGTTAGATGCTTGAGGTCCCTTAGCTCCCTCTACAACCTCAAACTCTACTTCAGCACCTTCCTCTAAAGTTTTATATCCATCCATGTTTATAGCGGAAAAATGTACAAATACGTCATTTCCCTCTTCTCTTTCGATGAATCCAAAACCTTTCTCTGCATTGAACCACTTTACGCGTCCTTTTTCCATTGTCCTTTCTCCTCCTGATTAACTTAAACTTTAGCCACAAACCAACCATGTTGTTCTTAACTAAGTAAGTAAATTTTATCATATTTATAAAGTTATTGTCAACTTTTTTATTACTTATTTGTTAAAAATTGTATCGTTTTTTTATAATAAAACATTTGTAAAGCTGTTGTGGGTTTTAATTGCAATGATGAAATATTTTTTTATAATTTCATATATATTATTCTCTTTTTATATTTATTTTTATTCGTTTTATCAACTGCAATTTTACCATAATTCAAAAAATTTTTTTTAATATAAATGTTTACCATTTTTCTACTTTTAATTTATACAAATGTTACTTTATAAGTTCAATTTCCTGACCATACTCTAAAATTAAACTACCCTTAACACGAAATTTTTTCGCCCTATCCATATCAAATTCATCCGTTATTTCTCCTGTTATATGATAGGGTATACTGTGCTTTGCTCCTACTTTTTGGGCCACTTTTATCGCTTCTTCTATATCCATATTATAAACACCATCGCAACAATAAAACGCATAATCTATATCCATTTTAGAAATATCATCCATGTACGAAGTAGTAGATGTATCACCACTTACATATATTGAAACTCCACTCTCCAAAATTATAATATATCCTACACATTCTTTTACACTGTGGTTACGGTTATTGCCAGCTGGAACTGGCTTTATTTTTGCAAATCCTAAATCGAATTTATTATACCCGTTTCCCGAAATCGCATCCTTGCTCCTTATCACTCTACAGCCAGAATTCCTACTTGGAATACTATCAATAGCATTATGATCAAAATGCTCATGTGTCACCAATATCAAATCTGCTGGCAAATCATATCCATCGCCAGCAAAAGGATCCACATATATTACTCTTTCTTTTCTCGTAACTATTCTTATACTTGCACGCCCTTGATACAACAGTTTATCCATCTTCACAAACACTACCCCCTCTTATCAAAATTGGTGAAAACTCTAAATAATCTGCAGATATACATTTAAAATTTATATCCTGCATAATCCCTTCAAATACTTTATGAAATGCTCCCCCATGTAAATGCCCATATAAACAATTCTTGACTTTGTACTGATTCATCAAATCCATCAATTCACTTGTTTCTTTTTTACTATTAAATGGAGGAAAATGTATCATAACATATTTCTCACATTCGTTATCTTGTACACTTTCTAATGATAATTTTAGTCTTTGTACTTCTCTATTGTAAATTTTTTCATCTTCCTTTGTAAATCCATCCTCATTAGGGCATTTCCATCCTCTAGTAGCGCACACAACTATATCCCCTATTTTGATAGATGTATTATTCAAAAATTTTATGCTATTAAATCCATTAGCACTCATATATTTCTCTAGTTTGCTAATGGTTGTCCACCAATAATCGTGGTTTCCTTTTGATATAATTTTTTTCCCATTTAAATTATCTAAAAACTTAAAATCCAAATAAGCGTCATCCAAATACGTTGCCCATGATATATCTCCCGGTATTAAAACGTAATCATCATCCCCAACAACGCTATTCCAATTTTTTTCAAGTCTTTGCATATAATTACTCCATCGCACCCCAAATATATCCATAGGCTTATCTATACTTATCGCTAAATGTAAGTCTGATATTGCATATATACTCATTTCTTATCTTCCTCTTTCTCCGACTTTCTATAATACTCATTTATTTTTTTAGCTAATGTTAAATCTATCCCTTTAACCTTACCTAGCTCTTCTACACTCGCATTTTTTATATTATCAACACTTTTGAAAAACTTTAATAATTCTCTCTTTTTAACCTTCCCTACTCCTTTAATTTCATCTAAACTTGATTTGTTATACGATATTTTTCTAAGTTTTTTATTATAAGCTAGCGCACATCTATGTGTTTCATCCTGAATTTTCGTTATAAAATTAAATAACTCCCTATCATCCTCTATGTCTATCTCACAATTATTCAAAATAAGTCCTTTAGTCCTATGTCTATTATCTTTTACCATTCCAACCAGTGTTATATTAAGCCCCAACTCACTTACAACCTCTTTTATTGCACTTACGTGGCCCTTTCCTCCATCTAAAAAAATCAAATCTGGCAATGGTGTAAATTTTTCATCTTTTTCTACTCCTCGCAACAACCTTCTATATAAAGCTTCTTGCATTGACAGATAATCATTTTGTCCTTTAGTTGTTTTTATTCTAAATTTTCTGTACTCCTTCTTGTCAAACTTTGCATTTGTCAAAACCACCATCGCAACAACTATATTTTCATTTCCTATATTTGATACATCATAGGACTCTATCCTTGTTAGTTTTGTTTTAATATTTAAAATATTTCTTAACTTGCACAAAATTACATCTTCATTATTACTCTGATGCACTCTTTCTAACTCCTGCTTAGCATTTTTATTTACCAGCTCAACTAACCTTACATTTTCTCCTCTTTTTGGATTTATTATATTCACCTTGCTATTCTTTATTTGAGCTAACATATCCTCAAGTATCCCTTTATTAGATATTTCCACCGGAACATATATTTCTTTTGGGATATATCTTTGATTTGTATAAAACTGACATATAAATGTATTTATTATATATTCGTCTTCTTCATCTTGTACATCATTTAGTACATAATTATCTCTACCAATTACTCTTCCTTCTCTTATAAAAAATATCTGTATACATATATCACTATCTTTTCTTGTAAAACCTACCACATCTTTATCTTTTAAATGAGTATCTAAAACTTTTTGATCTTGCTCGAAAAAATCCAAGCTCTCTATTGTATCTCTAATCTTCGCTGCTCTCTCAAAATTTAAATTTAATGCTTCCTTCTCCATCAACGCCTTAAGCTGTTTTTTTAATACATTTTTACTTCCTTCTAAAAAATCACATATACCATCTATCATATTCCTATACTTTTCTTTGCTAATAGCTCCCATACAAGGCGCCATGCATTTACCTATATGATAATTTAAACATTCTCTAGTTTTTTTCTTTAATGACTTACCACATTTTTTAGTAGGGAAATACTCCCTTATTATATTCATTATATTTTTTACTACTTTTGAGCTACTATATGGGCCATAGTACTTAGATCCATCTTTTACTAATTTCCTGGTTACCAACACCCTGGGAAAATCCTCTTTTAATGTAACTTTTATATAAGGATAACCCTTATCATCTTTTAAGAGTATATTAAACTTAGGCCTATATTGTTTTATCAAATTGCACTCCAAAATAAGCGCTTCTAACTCTGAATCCGTAATTATATATTCAAAAGAATGCACATTAGACACCATTGCTCTTACTTTATTAGTATGTTGTAAATTATTATTGAAATATTGTCTTACCCTATTTCGCAAATTCACAGCCTTCCCAACATATATAATGTCTCCACTCAAATTCTTCATTATATATACTCCCGAATTATGTGGTATTTTTTTTAATTCATCTTTCATATCAAACACAATATACCAACCCTTATGATTTTAAATACTTTTCCAATTCGCTTACAGCAACTTCCTCGTCCTCTCCTTCTGCACTTATAGTTACCCTGTCCTCATTAGAAATTTGTAATGATAACAATCCCAACAAGCTCTTTGCATTAGCCTTTCGGCCTCCTTTTTGCACAAATACATCGGCTTTATACCCAGATGCTTTTTGAATAAAATGTGCTAAATTGTTGGATGTTAAACCTCTCTTTATTTTTACCTCAACATCTGTACAAATCATATAGATTCCTCTCTCATTTTTATTTTTCATCAGGCTAACCTAATTTTATAGCAAAATTCAATTATTGTAAACCTATATATTTTCCTACCCAAGCCAAAATGATCACCCTGTAATATCCTACCCTATCTACACCTCAAATTTTTACCACAAAATTCTAAGGCACCAAAGGTTAAGGGGCTTTCTATATATTTTTTTATTACATTTATCGATACCCCTACCGTTGTCAGTAAACCCAAAAGTGTTCTTTCCATAGTTTTTTAAGAAACTCTTTTTTTTAAATTGTCAATACTACATTCTGGAGGCAATTCATCCCTTAATTATAGAAGAAAGGGATGAAATTGCTAAATGTTAGATAAAACAAATCCCATAGAATAATTATTCATGTACTTCCAATAGCCTATACTAATAATTTTTACACATATTCACAAAATACTTATGGAACGATAAATCTGATGTAAGCTCCGGATGAAACGATGTTACCAGCATATTTTTACTTTTTGCCGCAACTATATTACCATCCACCTCTGATAATACGTAAACGTCAGATGCAACATTTTCTATCCACGGTGCCCTTATAAACACTAATGGAATTTCATGTGATGAAACACAAGGTATAGATCCCATTCTCTTGAAGCTATCCAGCTGTCCACCGTAAGCATTCCTCTTTACAGTTATATTCATTACACCAAGATATGTCTTATCCTGATTCACTATGCGTTTTGCCATTAATATCATCCCCGCACATGTACCCCAGACCGGCATACCCTTTTGTATTCTCTCTTTCAATACACCCATCATATCAAAATCATGTAATAACTTACCTATTGTTGTACTTTCCCCTCCAGGCAAAATTATCCCTCTTACTTCTTCTAAGTCTTTTTTAGTTTTAACAACTAACGGATTAACTCCCTCTATTTTAGACAAACTACAAACATGCTCTTCTATAGAGCCCTGAAAGCCCAATACGCCTACTTTCAGCAAGGTTTACCACCCCCTATTTGCATACTTGTCTTGATTATCTATATCAGACATTTCTATACCATACATAGCGTCCCCCAAGTCTTCCGATACCTCCGCTAATATCTCAGGTTTATTGTAGAAAGTTGTTGCTTTAACTATTGCCTTAGCCATTTTTTTAGGATTTGATGATTTAAATATTCCTGATCCTACAAATACACCTTCGCTACCTAATTGCATCATCAATGCTGCATCTGCTGGAGTTGCAATCCCTCCTGCTGCGAAATTCACAACCGGAAGTTTTCCTTCTGCATGAATCCTAACCACTAAATCAAATGGTGCCCCTATTCCTTTTGCATATGTCATAAGTTCTTCTTTTTGCATGCTCTTTACTCTATTAATTTCTCCCATGACTGTTCTTATATGCCTTACAGCTTCAACTACATTCCCTGTACCAGCTTCTCCTTTTGTCCTTATCATTGAAGCGCCTTCTCCTATTCTCCTCAACGCCTCTCCCAAATTTCTTGCTCCACAAACAAAAGGAATCCTATACTGATACTTATCTATATGATACATATCATCCGCAGGAGTTAAAACTTCACTCTCATCTATATAATCTATTCCTAAAGATTCTAAAATTTGAGCTTCAACAATATGACCTATTCTTACTTTTGCCATAACTGGTATAGTAACTGCCCTTTTTATTTCCTTTATCATCTTCGGATCAGACATTCTTGCTACTCCACCCTGTTTTCTTATATCTGATGGAACTCTCTCCAATGCCATAACCGCAACTGCTCCTGCTTCCTGGGCAATTTCTGCTTCTTTTGCATTTGTTACATCCATTATTACGCCATTTTTCAACATCTGTGCCAAATTCTTATTTAATTCATATCTTTCTCTCATCCCTGAACCTTCCTCCGACTAAATTTTTGCTTAAAATTGAGCTAGCTAAACTATATGAATTTTACACTACATCTAAATTATTTGCAAGATATATTTTCTATATTTAGCAAATTCTCTTAACATATTTCACTATACTATCTCCAGCTATGGCTCCCTGACCTACTGCTACTGCAATCTGTTTAAATACCCCTGTACAATCTCCAGCAGCAAAAATTCCTGAAACATTTGTTTCCTGACGTTCATTGGTTACAATAAAATTATTATTCTCAATCAATCCCAATTTTTTTGCCAATGCATTATAATCTGCATTGCCATATGCGACAAAAACTCCATCCACTGTATCTCTTGTCCCATCGTCAAAACAAATTTCATTTAGTTCATTAACCCCATCAAATTTCTTTATTGCTTTATTATTTACTTTAAATCCCCTAGCCATATCTTTATACTTATCTGATACATTAAATTCCCTTCCGTTTGTATATACTGTTATATCACTTGTAAAAGTAGCTAACTCCATCGCTTCATGCACTGCATAATCATTATATCCTAAAACTCCTACCTTTAATCCTTTAAAGAAAAATCCATCACATACTGTACAATAGCTTATGCCCGATCCTTCAAATCTTTTCAAATTTTCAATCGCAAGAGGAATTTTTTTGTTCCCTGTCGCAATCAAAACCGTTTTAGCCTGATACTCATCATTAGACGTTAAAACTTTTTTTACACCGTCCTCTACTTTTATGTCTAATACCTCATCGCTAATTATCAATCCTCCAAATTTTTTCACCTGGCGCTCACCTTCATCTAAAAGCTCTTTCCCTGATATTTTCGTTATACCATAGTAATTTTCTACTAGGTTTGCCTTAGCAAGAAGGCTATCTTTCCCTATAACTAACGTCTTTAAATTGGCTCTTAGTGTATATATTGCTGCTTGGCATCCAGCCGGACCTCTTCCTATTATTATCACGTCAAACATATATTTTATCCTCCTCTCAACTACTATTATAATAACACATTATATGTCATTTTCACATAACCTAATGCATATGTTTTATATAGATGTAATCCATAAGAAAGGATTTTTGTTTATGAGGAAAAATATATTTAATCAAAAGCTATCCAAATTTTGGAATAAGATGGATTCTAAAATCTTAAACTCTAAAATAAATAAATCTATAGAAATACTTAAGAATCCCGATACAACCGAACTCAAAAAAGAATTGAGTAAAATTGATACTAATGAGCTGCTTAAAAAAATAGATGAATTTGATAAATCTAAATTTGATGAACTAAATATAGACAAAAAAGAACTTTTGGAGAAACTGTCTACTGTAGATCTAGACAAAGTATCCAATCTACTTGGAGAAAATGGCAATGAAATAATTACTAAATTAAAAAAATTTCTTACATAGGTTCTAAGAGGTGATACTATGAGTGATGATTTGAATCAAAAAATAAATCAGCTATCTTCAATACTAGGTAAAGAAAAAATACCTGATAATATGAAAAATTTATTATCAACATTACTTGCAACCAACAATACTAACGAAATTAGCACAAAAGATGAATCGCTTAAAACTCTGACACGCGTAAAACACATCATGGACAGACTAGATGCTAGCAATCATGATGAACGCGTAATATTGCTAAACGCTGTTAAACCGTTTCTTAACTTATCAAGACAAAAAAAATTAGTCAATCTTGTAAAGATACTACAAATGGTAAGTCTATCAAGTCTATTGGATGAAAGTGAATTGGGAAGTTCTTAAAATCAGTTGGAGGTAATATAATGAAGTATAAAAAATTCTCTAATTCTACTATAGCTAAGCCAAAAACAACTAACGTATCTATAAATTCATTGGAAGAAATTCCCTTGCCAAACGAAATCGAAATACAACCAGATATTCTAAAAGAAGAAAACACTCACCTTGACACTACTACAAAAAAGACCTTAGACGTACAAAGGCTTTTAAAAAACATTGAATTAGATGATATATTACTGTTTGCAATACTAATACTTTTTTTACAAGAAGATGTCCCCGATGAACTTTTAATAGGATTAATAGCAATACTCCTATTACAAAAATAATCAGGGTAAATACAGGGGATATATTAATACATTCCCCTGTTTTTTAATGACTTAAAAAGTGTACATGTTCTGCCAGTAATATAAAATACGTTAAACAACAAAAACACTATAAACAAAATACCATCTGCAATTGAAAATTCATTGGATGCTATCTTTAGTGGAATCATGATAAATCGTGATGCCAAAAATATTATATCAAATACTATAAATTTTATAGCTAGCTCAGTGAACCTGAAATCTGTTACTGAACCTCTTGTATCTGTTATAACATTCTTTAATCCATTCCAAATAGTCACCCTCACATAAACCAACATAGATAAAATAACCAAAACAGTTACCATATCAAAGAATACACAATACCATAATCCTACTGTACCTTTTATGTACGACGACGTAACAAACAATGCAGGCAACGAAGCAACTGCCATACTTATCACAAGAGCTTCTAACAAAAAACTTATAGCAACTACTATCATCCATACTTTACCAAAATTCCTACATGGCCACCCCGACCGTCTTCTATCTAGAAAATCATCCAACGAATTTAATATAACAACTACTGCAGCACTTATTAACGTAGCCACAATCACTGTTACTATAACTCCTGCAATGATCCAGTTGGCTGTAATACAATTATTGTCTTTTATTGAGTTGTACTTAATTTTTATAATCATTATTATTGTTTCATATACATTATTAAACCTTAAACTCCTTATACCTCCTATTATAGGAAATATCACATAAAACTCTATCCAGCTGAATATAAGCGCCAAAAGCCCTAGTGCAACAGCCGCCGATTTCTTCTGTTTCAAAAAATTAATTATCATCGTAGTTTACCTCTCTTTTGTTAAATCGTCCTATGACAGAACGTATCCTATTGGAACTATATTAGTTTTTTAACGTATATTCTTAGAAAACCCCTCGACGTTACTAACGTCTTCCTTCTAATGTATTAATCGCCTTTCTAACCATTTGTTGATGCATAGGCTCAACTCTATTGCTCGCGTGTGTTCTGCTATTTAAAAGATGTACACAAAAATGTCCATCCATACCATTTCCTTTTATTGAATCTAGATTAATTCCTCTGCCGAATCCACCACTTCTATTAGTTACATAAGCTCGAGTTGGCTTATTATTCAATCCTGCATGAGGCATACCTGCCATTGAAGCCGGTATTTTCACACCATCCACATCTAAAATAATAGCCCTTCTATTCCAACTCCATCTGCCACCATAAATTCCCTTCATAGTATTGGTATCTTCACATGTTAGCGTCTCACAATCGGCATGATTGGTTCCAAAAGTTCTTTTTACCTTAAATGTTCTGCCTGTATCTATATCATATACAGTAGCCACCTTTCCTATACTAAAAACTCTATTACCACCTTCAAACCACGACTTTTTGTAATAACTGCCACTCTCAGGAGCACTAGGTGCCTTACCTAACATCTGCTCTATTCTGCATCTTGTTACATTCCCTACTATTCCATCTGCAGATAACCCTTGATTTATTTGGAAATCTTTTACCGCTCTTTGAGTTATATCTCCAAAATACCCTGTTACCTTGTAATTGTAATGACCAAGTACTGCTAAATCATTTTGTAAGTTTCCTATTTCTTGGCCTGACATCCCTTTCTTCAACAGACCTGCTGCAAACGCAGAATCCTTCATTAATGCCACCTGTAAAAGCATTAATAACGCTACTAATACTTTTTTACTACTTACTTTCATCTAAACCCTCCTTTTTGTTTATTTAATTCTATCAGAAAATTCTACATTTGTAAACCTCTTTTTTACTTTTTTTAATCGAACAATGTATACATTTGTATATCCTGAAACAATCTACATATTTAGCTTATTACACTTAAGCCCAACAATATTCCTATTTTAACGTTACGCAATTTGACAATTACAAAACTTCATGATATTATAACTTGATGTTGTTATGTGACATATTTGGGTAGCATAATATTATTTGTGTAACATACAATTTACTATGAAAATGTTAAAGGAGTGTTCGTCAAGTGAGAAAATATAATTTTGCAATTGTTGGGGCAACCGGACTTGTTGGCCGGATGTTTTTGACTGTACTGGAAGAAAAAAAATTACCTATAGATCATATTTATTTTTTTGCGTCTAGTAGATCTAAAGGATCTATACTTAATTTCGATGGACGTGACTATGTTGTAGAAGAATTAACCGAGTCTTCCTTTGACCAAGATATAGATATTGCACTATTTTCTGCTGGTGGCACCGTTAGTGAAAAGTATGCTCCTATTGCTGCTAGTAAAGGAATAACTGTTATAGACAACAGCAGTTTTTGGCGAATGGATAAAAATGTGCCCCTTGTTGTTCCTGAAGTAAATCGCAAGGATATTTTGTGGAACAATGGTATAATTGCAAATCCAAATTGCTCTACTATTCAGGCAGTAGTTCCGCTTTCGCCACTTCATCAAAAATACAAAATAAAAAGAATTGTATATTCTACATACCAAGCTGTTTCTGGTGCAGGTATAAATGGTATTCGTGACCTTAATGAAGGTATTAGTGGCAAAGCTCCAATTAAGTTTCCACATCCTATCTTCAATAATATACTACCTCACATAGACTCTTTCTTACCTGATGGATACACTAAAGAAGAAATGAAAATGGTTAATGAAACAAGAAAAATTTTAGGTGATGATTCAATAAATATAACAGCTACAACTGTGAGAGTTCCCGTAATTAACTCTCATTCTGAATCAATAAATGTCGAATTCTACAATGAGTTTAATCTAGATGAATTAAGACTGTTACTAAAAAATTCACCTGGCGTGGTAGTTGTTGATGATGTTGAAAATAATTTATATCCAATGCCTATTGATGCAACCTCACATGACGAAGTATTCGTAGGCAGAATACGACGAGACTTTAGCGTTGCAAACGGCATAAATTTATGGGTTGTAGCAGATAATATACGCAAAGGTGCTGCTACTAATGCAGTTCAAATTGCTGATTGTTTAATTAATATATGGGAAAGTAAGTAGGGGAGGATTTATTATGATTTTTAAAGGTTCCGGGGTCGCTTTAGTTACTCCTTTTAATGAAGATATGTCAATTAATTTTTCTGCAATTGAAGATCTTATTGATTTTCATCTTGCCAATAAAACTGATGCTTTAGTTTTATGTGGTTCAACTGGAGAATCTTCTTCTATGTCAACAGATGAAAAACTTTCTGTTCTTGAATTTTGTTTAAACAAAGTTAATGGCAAGATTCCTGTAATTATAGGTGCTGGCAGCAACAACACCAACGATGCCATTTCATTTAGCAAGACAGTTGCTTCTATGGGCGCTTCTGCTATTTTATCAGTTTGTCCTTATTACAACAAGCCATCTCAATTAGGTCTTAAAACACATTTCGAATCTATTGCGAATAGTGTAGATATACCTATAATATTGTACAATGTTCCGTCTAGAACGGGGGTAAATATTGCACCCCAAACAGTATTTGAGTTATCTAAAATTCCGAACATTGTTGCAATTAAAGAATGTAATTTTTCTCAAGTTGCAAAAATAAAACGACTTTGTGGTGATAACATAGATATTTACTCTGGAAACGACGAAGAAGTTGTCCCTATGCTATCTTTAGGTGCTGTTGGCGTAATTTCAGTTTTAGCAAATATTTTACCTCTTGAAACTCACAACATGTGTGAGAACTTCTTTGAAAATAACATAGTTGACTCGAGAAATAGTCAACTTAGATATATTCCTTTGATAGAATCTTTATTTTCGGAGAGTAATCCTGTTCCGGTAAAAGAAGCTTTAAACTTGATTGGCAAAAACGTTGGTCAATGCCGATCTCCTTTATCGCATCTTGCACCTGAAAATTTCAGCAAATTACGTCACACATTAGATGAATACGGTTTCAATACTATATAAAAAAAGGGGGGCTTTATGCTCCCTAGACTAATTTAAGGATGTGTTTTTATGATAAAAATTTTATTAAGTGGTTGTCAAGGCAAGATGGGACAAGTTATAACTAGACTCTCATCTGATTATACAAATTTAAAAATAGTTGCAGGTATTGATATAAAAACTACACCTGATTCGCCATATCCCGTCTATAGGTATGTTTCTTCTGTAACTTGTAACATAGATGTTATAATAGATTTTTCTAATCCATCACTTTTTAATCCGCTATTAGAGTTCGCTCTAGCAAAAAAAATACCTATGGTTATATGCACTACTGGGCTCTCAACAGATCAGGTAGAAAAAATACATGCAGCTAGTAGAAGTATTCCGATTTTCTTTTCTGCTAATATGTCTTGCGGTATACATCTATTGATACATCTTGTACAAGAGGCAGCAAAAGCACTATACGATGATTTCGACATCGAAATAATTGAAAAACATCACAATAAAAAAATAGACGCACCTAGCGGAACTGCCCTTTTGATAGCAGACGCTATAAACTCTGTTATACCAAAAAAAGACCTCGTTTTCGACAGACACTCAAAAAAAGAAGCTCGTAAGAAAACCGAGATTGGCATGCACTCAATCCGTGCTGGATCTATCTCTGGTGAACATTCAGTTATTTTTGCAAATAATGACGAAATTATAGAAATTAGTCATACTGCACTATCTAAAGATGTATTTGGTGTAGGTGCACTAAACACCAGCATTCGTTTATTAAACATGCCATCTGGCCTATACACAAATCTTAACGAACTAAAATAACATCTACCCCCTATTATTGGGGGATAGATTATTTTTTTAAGGATTTAGTCTTTTTGAGTACAATACAAATTCTTTAATTTGTTCAGTATTTTTTTCTTCCAATTTAATTTGCTCTATTTTTAGCACTTTCAACATTTTAACATTTGGTTCTATTCTCTCTTTTACCATTCTTTGGGTAATATCATAATTAACTTCTCCTAATTCCTTTGCTTTGTCTATTTTAGCATACAACGTAGATATTCTTTTTATATCCTGCCTTAACATCGATTTTGTTGCCTCTATAATCTCATACTTCATAATAAATTTTTCTATTTTATCCATCTCTTTTTTTAAGTTCTCACCGCAAAATTTCCCTTCAATTGAACGCTTTGTACGCCATCTATTAACATCTCCTGTATAATTTTTAGAATCAATTCTTTCATAAATTTTCTTGAACAACTCTTCTACCATGTTTGTTTCATAATAAACTCTCAATACTAGTTTAGGTATAGCTTCAGGCATTTCTTTTCCTTTGAGTAACTGTTCCATCTCTTCATTAGCTTCCTTTTTTATAAATCTACTAATTCTTTTTGATCTACCCTCTAATTCCAGCTGAATATCTTTTTCTATCAACAACTTTACAACACAAGGATGCGAATATACATATGCGTATACCAATAATGAATCATATATTGAATTTCTTACATTGATATCAGCTCCCTGATCTATTAAATACTGAATAACCTCTAAATTTCTATATTCACAAGCATACATAAGTGGTGTCTTACCATCATCATCTCTGTCATTTAGCCTTGCTCCACACTTAATTATATATTTTATTGCTTCTATTTTTCTATCAAAAAAATTATCCACCATATATCCTAGCGCTGTCCTATTTCTATTATCTTTTTCATTAACATTAGCTCCATGACCTATTAATAACCTAATTGCTTTAACTTTCATATATTGGCAAGCTAACATCAATGAAGTACGTCCTCTATTATCTTTTTTATCCACATACGCACCACGATTTATCAAATATTTCATAATATGAATATTCTCAAATTTACTAGCGTACATTAGTGAAGTCATGCCTGCATTATCTTCTTCATTTATATATGCTCCTCTTTCTGCCATGTATTTAACTAATAATGCACTCTTCCCAGTATAATGTCCACATGCGTGCATCAATGCTGTTCTTCCCTTATTGTCTCTTCTTCCCAAACTTGCTCCTTCCCTCAACAAAAGACATGCCACATCTGTATTTCCGTATTCACACGCATACATTAGTGGAGTATATCCACTTGAATCTCTATCATTTATCATTGCACCTTCTTTTAGCAAATACCTTACCATGTATATATTACTACAATCAACACTTCTTCCAATATATCTTCTTAGTATTTCCGATCTTCTATAACTCAAAATTTCAGAACTAACATTTAAAACATAATTACATGCGTATGAACAACCATAATACGTACACACATACATCAAGGCTGTCATACCCAAATCGTCTTTTTTATTTATATTTGCTCCATTGGCTATCAAAATTTTTGCTGTAGCCAAATCTCCAAATTGACATACGTACATTAACACCGTCTTGCCTTTAGTATCCCTCGCATCTACATCTTCACCCTTTGCTATCAAACGCAAAAGCTCTAATTCGCCCAAAAATACCGCTGTCATCATCCTAGCAAAACTAGTATTCAATATTTTTCGCCCCTTTGTCAATTATCTCTTATCTTTTTTCCTTTTTCTCTTTCTTGCTTTGAAATTGCCATCTCTTATAACACTCTTTCTTTTCCTCCGTCTGTGCACCTTCTTCCTTTTGTCACTTTTCCCAACCAATAAAAAATCTATCTGTCGCGAATCCTTATCTGCTCTCGCAACTTTAACTCTTACTTCATCACCTATATTATACGTTTTGCCTGTTCTTTCGCCTATCAGTGAATAATTACCCTCATTGAATATGTAATAATCATCTGCCAAATCTCTTAAACGAACAAGGCCCTCTATCGTATTAGGTAACTCAACAAAAATTCCAAATGACGTAATACTAGACACTATCCCATCGAATACATAACCCTCGTACCTTTTCATATATTCGCACTTCTTCATATCATCAACTTCTCTTTCAGCATCCTGTGCTATTCTCTCATTATCAGAACATAACTTAGCTATATCCTCTAATCTATCCTCATAATATTTTCTTCTAGTGGCATTAAATGATCCTCTCAAAAATTCCTTCATTATTCGATGAATAATAAGATCCGGATATCTCCTAATCGGAGATGTAAAATGCGAATAAAACTTCGCTGCCAGTCCAAAATGTCCCTGACTCTTTGTTGTATACTTAGCTTTTTGCATAGACCTTAACATGACCGTACTTACAATCTTTTCTTCCCTCTTCCCTTGCGCATCCCTTAACACTTTTTGTAATGCTTTAGGATACACTTTCGAGGATACCTTTAGCTTATAACCTAAATTCTTTAAAAATACAGATAAATTCCTTATTTTATCTTCCTTTGGCTCTTCATGCACTCTGTACACAAACGGCATACCTAGCCAATAAAAATGCTCCGACACCGTCTCGTTACATATAACCATAAACTCTTCTATTATTTTATTCGCAATAGTAGTCTTATACTCACTAACTCCCACAGCCTTGCCATTCTCATCTAACTCTATTTTAGATTCACCTAAACTAAAATCTATTGCTCCTCTTTTTTTCATCTTTGCCTCTAAAATTTTCGCTAATTCCTTCATTGTGAAAAAATCATCTACAAAGTCTTTATAACGTTCCTTTAATTTTTTATTGTTCTCCTCTAATATTTTGTAAACATCAGTATAGGTCATTCTTTCATTTATGTTTATAACACTTTCAAATATATCATGATCAACTACATCTCCGTTTTTATCTATTTCCATCATAACTGAAAAACCTAGTCTATCAACTTTTGCATTTAAACTACATATACCATTCGAAAGTTTTTTGGGCAACATCGGAATTACCCTATCTATCAAATAAACACTAGTCCCTCTTTTTAACGCTTCCTTATCTAAAAAACTTCCCTCTTTCACGTACTCGCTAACATCAGCTATATGCACACCTAACTTATAATTACCATTTTCTAAGATTTCTATCGATACTGCATCATCCAAATCTTTTGCATCTTCTCCGTCAATAGTAACCATTTTTAGGCCTCTAAGATCTACTCTATCTTTTATCACACTATCATCAACAACATCACTTATTTCTTCACATTCTAAAAGCACTGTTTTATCAAAGCTTTCTTCCAATCCGTATGACTTTGCTACAGATAGTATGTCAACACCTTTATCTTTTTTATTACCTAATACCTCTATAATTTTCCCCTCTAAAACATCAACTACAGGATTTATTTTTCTTTTTGTTATTCTAATTATTACTTTCTGGTCTTTCTTAACGCCTTTCTTCCTATTTCCAACTATTAGCACCTCTTCGGGAATTCTCTTATTGTCTGGGATAACAAAACATTTATTCTTACAAACTTTAACTGTACCAACTATCTCCTCATTTGCTTTTTTTAATATCTTACATACAATTCCTTCTTTTTTATTGCCACAACTACCAACCATGTCCTCTTTTACTAACACAGTATCTCCATCTATAGCTCCATTTAAAGCATACTCGCTTATAAACATGTCCTCTCCATCACAAAGCCGCAAAAAGGCGTACCCTTTTTCGCTTCCCTGTATCCGGCCACACACATACTCGGAATTTTCAATAGTTTGATACCTTCCATTATTAGACTTTACTATTTTCCCTTCTGTCTGTAACTCTTCTAACACCGTTTTTATATCAATATTACTGCCTATACCTTGCTGTATTTCTCTGGCTCGCAACTTTTTTTTAGCAAATTTTAAATACTCCAAAATCTTATCTTTCATATGTTCACAAATTCCCTTTCATTTGATATACCACTTATCTTATTGTGCAAAACAATTATTCACAGAACACATGAGTAATACGCTATTTGCACACCGTCCATTCTTTATAAATTTTCTTCATAACAAAAAAATTACCTTCTAACCCCACTACATAAAGGAGTGGGATTCTAAAGGCATCAACAAATTACACTTCCTACATAACCACTAGCTTTTGCAACCAAACAGATGTAACCAAAAATCCTATCGCTGCAACAGATGTATATTTTTTTAGTATTGCATCTATTGTTCTAGCTTTATTTTGGCCAAAGAAAGTACCTGCACCTCCAGCTATAGTCCCTGATAGGCCAGCTTGTTTACCCGACTGCAATAACACTATTACAACTATTGATAGGGTAAATACAATGTGTACACTATTTACTATAATCTTTAGCATTTTACTTAACACTCCTTAAATGTTATATTACATCGCTATCTTATTCTATCACAAGAGTGAATACAAAACAAGTACAACTTTTTTGTATTCACTCTATTTTTTTAAAAAATATTATTTCATTCTCAAAAATGTAGGTATATCAACATCTTCCATTGATTCTCTTAGTGCCTGTGGTCTCTCTCCGTTAGCTAGGACAGCCTTACTTTTATTCTCAAAGTTTGCTACTGGATCATTATCAAATCCTGTCGCTATAACTGTTATAATAAGCTCATCTCCCATAGCCTCATTAACAGTTACTCCAAATATAATGTTAGCCTCTGGATCAACCGAGTTCTCTATCAATTTTGTCGCTTCTGTAACTTCCAATAACTCAACCTTACCTGTTACCTGTATCAATACTCTCTTAGCACCTTCTATTGATGTCTCAAGTAATGGACTTTGTATAGCTTGTCTTGCAGCTTCCTCTGCTCTATTCTCTCCTGCTGCTCGTCCTATACCCATATGCGCCAATCCAGCATTTGTCATTATAGTTTTTACATCTGCAAAGTCCAGATTTACAACTCCATTCAACATTATCAAATCAGATATACCCTGTACACCCTGTCTTAAAACATCATCTGCTATTCTAAATGCTTCAATTATTGATGTCTTTCTTTCTACTATTTGCAAAAGTCTATCATTTGGTATTGTTACTAATGTATCCACTGTCTCCTTTAGTGCCTCTGCACCTTTTTCAGCATATTGCATTCTCTTTCTGCCTTCAAAAGAAAACGGTTTTGTTACAACCCCCACTGTTAGTATTCCTTTTTCTTTTGCTAACTTTGCTACAATTGGAGCTGCTCCCGTTCCTGTTCCGCCTCCCATTCCAGCTGTGACAAAAACCATATCCGCACCATCAATAGCTTTTTCTAGTTCTTCTAAACTTTCCTCTGCCGCCTTTTCCCCAACCTCTGGGTTTGCTCCTGCTCCTAAGCCCTTTGTTAATTTTTCTCCTATCTGTATCTTTACCTCAGCATGTGACGCATTCAACGCTTGCTTATCTGTATTTACACTAATAAAATCTACACCTTTTACTCCTGCTGCTATCATTCTATTAACAGCATTATTACCACCGCCACCTACTCCTATAACTTTTATCTTGGCAAGCTGTTCGTCTTTAAGATCTAATTCAAGCAATTTTAGTCCCCCTTACTTATTTGATATGAACCTACTAAATATAACTTAATCCTCGCTTCTTATGCTACCTACGCAAGCATAACTTCGGTTAGTTTCTTCCTTATCCTATCTATTACATTATTCGATCAAAAATATCCTAAACTAAATTATAACCTTGCTCCTCTTCCTATACTTCACCTACATTCACTGATAAACTCATGCTATTCTCATAACATTATCCATATATTATCTATTTTAATATATTTCGAAAAACAAAGCAACATTTTATTTAAAATTTCTTTATCTTTTTTCCTAAAAAGCACTTCTTATGTTTTTACCAATTTTTTCACTAATATAAACTATCCTTTTTCTCCCTATACCCTTTTTAAACTCAAGTTCACCCTCAATAGTATCATCCTTTCTTGGTTTATTTGGTCTATATTAATTCTATCGGAAAATTATGTTAAAACATTATGCTCTATGGATTACACTTTTTACATGGAAAATAACCTTTATAAACCACCTCTTCACGTGTTCCCTTAAACTCAAGCTTATTTTTTTCACTCATTTCCCTCACTGAAGCACAACTTGGAAAGTGAAATTTTAGGGTATGTGTGTTCAAAATATAAATTATCTTGTCTTTTTGAGGTTTTGTGGTTTGTGTTGGTAATTCTGTTTTTTCAATTCTAAAGCTTGTTCCCGTAGTATAATCTATGTTAATACCTGGCTGAACATTATAACAGTATACGTTAAACATTATTCCTTTTCCGCTATCTTCAATAGAGTATGCCTCAATTAATACCCCACTTGCAACAAGATTTTTCCCTTCAAAAACAGGAGTTACCCTATATAATACGTGATTTTTTGTAAACTTTACATAATTCGCGACTTTGTTTTCAAATGGCAACATACCTTCAACATTCATATATCTTGTCCCAGTTATAAGATTATTAGGATTAGCATTCTCTCCTGATAATTCAAATGCAATCAAGTGGCACCGATTGTACAAATATTTATCTTTTATAATATCATCATACCTTACTGTGTGCCATCCCGATGGCCTTATATCTCCTATATCTTCACGCTTGCTAATCGGCATAGTTTCTTGTCCAATTAACGCAAATGCAACCCCACAACGTCCTAGATTATCTAACTTAGCATACGATTCAAAAGTTTTAGTTGTATAATCTTCTTTTTTGAAAAATGGTTTATTGTCATTGACTATTGCATATGCTTCCCCACTGTATTTAGGCACATTTCTTAGCCAAACATATTTGTCGTCCTCTTTATGTAATTCATATTCTGCAATTGAACTAATGTTTGCTTTATTGTCATCATTTGTCATATCACCAATACGCCCTACTAATACAAGAAGTGGTATTATAATAAGCCATATATATTTCTTTTTCACAAAATCATCCCTCTCTTGTTGTTTTTTTCACCTTTGTCTGTATCGAAAAATATTAACATATCCTAAATACTAAAAAGAGCCTCTATATTCTAGGGCTCTTTTTAGTATTCTACCACTTTTTTCTTTTTTATAATTCCAAATACTATCGCTACTACAACCATTGCTGCTGACAACACCTGGGACACTCTAAAATTTAGCAACATCAAACTATCCACCCTAAGTCCTTCTATGAAAAACCTTGCTAAACCATACATCAGCATATACGCGAAAAATACTTCGCCGTCAACCTTTTTTCTTTTCCTTATCCCGCACAACACAAAAAATATAACCAGTGTCACCAACGACTCATATAGAAAAGTTGGATGCACCAACTTTTCCCCAGCTACACCCTTTATTATATCTCCCGTCATACCCCATGGCAGTGTGGTTTCCACTCCAAATGCTTCTTGATTAGTGAAATTACCCCATCTTCCTATAGATTGACCTAATGCAAGGTACGGCATCAATATATCCACAACATCTAAAAACCTATAGCCTCTTTTTTTACAATAAACATATATAGAAACAAGTGCACCTATTACTCCTCCATATATTGCAAGTCCACCTGTTCTTATGTTTAGTATGTTTACCCACTCATGTCGAAATTCATCTATATTAAATACAACATAATATGCCCTTGCACATAAAAGTCCAAAAACTATCGCATACACTAAAATATTACATATGTCATCCACTGTATACCCAAATCTATACACATTTCTTTTCACCAAAAAAAATCCTACAAATATAGCAATTGATATTATAATCCCATACCAATATATACAAAAATCACCAAATGAAATTGCTACTGGGTCTACATCAAAATGCAAATCAAGTTTTGGAAAAGCTATATAACTAATCATCGTATCTCTTTACCTTTCAATAGGATACACAATGGACAAAGCTAATCTCTCTTCTTTAAAGTGCTCTTTCAAATAATACATCAAATCTTCTATTGTTACCTCTTCTAGTACACGATAAAAATCAAGACTAATTACACCTTTAAAGTAATTTTCTATAAATGTTGTAGATACCGTATCTATTCGCTCGAACTCTCTTATAAAATCTCCAATTTGTGATTTCTTTTCTCGTAGGAAATCCTCTTTTTTTATTCCATCTCTTTTTATTCTCTCTATTTCGGCTAATATCATATCCTTTACCTTTTCTGGCTCATCTGTCTCTCCCCCGAAATTTGAGAAAGCATAGTTCTCCTCAATTGTATAATCATATCCAAATGTCGTATTTATTAATCCTTGACTGTACATATCACTGTATAAATTCGAACTATTTCCCATAATTATATCCAACAAAAGATTTATACACACGTCTTTTTTCAATTTATCATATCCATCTATATATACTTCATTGTCTTTATATCCCATCAAAAATAACGGTCTTGCTATCTCTTTTCTGTCCCTAACTACCTTTTTATTAACTTCAGCTGGTTCGTCTGGATATATTCTCTTTATATCTAACGTATCAGTTACTTGTATATTTTTATCCACTATTTCAAATACCTCATTTGGATCCACATCTCCCACCACTAATACCATCATGTTTGATGGATGATAAAAAGTATTGTAACATTTGTACAAAAGCTCTGGTGTTATCTTCGATATACTCTCCACCGTTCCACCTATATCTATCTTAACAGGATTGTTTTTATACAGACCTTCAAGTAAGTTTAAAAATACTACTCTTGTACCACTGTCTTTTAGCATATTAATCTCTTGAGCTATTATTCCCTTCTCTGACTCAACGTTCTCTTCTGTCAAATATGGTTCTTGCACAAAATTCAATAATGTATTAAAGTTCTCTTTAAAATTATTTGTACACGAAAATAAATACACTGTTTCTGCAAATCCTGTATACGCATTAGTATTAGCACCTAATTTTGAAAACGTATCCATTACATTCCCATCTTTTTGCTCAAACAATTTATGCTCCAAAAAATGTGCTATACCATCCGGCACTCGTATTTCTTTCTTTGTATCCGGATCAATAAAAATATTGTTTAATGATCCATAATGAGTTCCAAACGTTGCAAATATTTTCTTATAACCCTTCTTGGGGATAACAAAAGCCTTTAACCCACACTTATGTTCATACTCATACAACACTTCACTTATATCATCATAATTATGCTTTTTTATGTTCATCTTAAATTTCACCTCTCTTACTTATTTGTTGTCAACACATATTCTGTGTCTAATACTATATTTTCTGATACTTTCATAATATCTTCCTTTGTCACACTATCCAGCATTTCTAAAATTTCTTCTATTCCCAATTTATATCCAAATAACTCTTTTCTTAATTCCACTCCGATTATGCCATACTGAGTATCTCTTGTCGCTTCGTATGAATTTCTTATACTCTTCTTCGCCGTCTCTATTTCAAAATCCGTTATGTCTCCCTTTTTCATATTGTTTAGTTCTTTCATTATCATTTGACGTACTATATCCCTATTTTTCCCTTCTATGCCCGTCGATATCATCATTAATCCCTTTGTTCTATCAAGCATAGAGAATATATAATAACACAAACTATTCTTCTCTCTTACATTTTTGAACAACTTCGACGATAAACCGCCACCTAGTATCTTATTGTAAACTAGAGCACTCACATAGTCTTTTGTATCATTATCAACATTAGTCCTAAATCCCATGATATATTTATCTTGAATTACTTCCATCTTATCTACCACAACATTTACCTTATCCACTTGTTTCTTAACCAGTGTATTCTCAACTGATATAATTTTATCACGTTTTAAATTTCTGAAACATTCTGTGCTTTTCATGATCATATCGTTATCAACATTACCAGCTACAAAAATGTACATTGGCATACTACTAATCATTCTATGATAATTCTTCACCAAATCTTCATTCGTTATCTTTGCATAATCCTCTACATATCCCCTGTTATTTACCCCAAACGGCTCATCTTTGAACATATTCTCTAGAAACCTACAAGTTGCATATTCGCTTTTTTCGTTTATCGTCGCCTCAATCATTTTTATCAAATTACTCTTTTCTGTGTCTACATATTTTTGTTCAAACTTCCCATCTTTTATATACGGATCTAATAAAACATCTCTAATAAAGCCAAATGCCTCTTCTATTAAACTTTTTTTGCCAAGCGTAAATTTATCATCTATCACATCAACTTGGAAACTCATTATGTATAAATCTCCATGTTTGTTCCCTTCGCAATCAAGACGTAAACCGTAAAGCTCTGCTTTTCTTCTCTCTAAATCCAAAGTCTCCTTGTATTTATTCGTTCCTCTATTTAAGACGGATACCATCAACGCATTTGTAGATACTGTACTTCTAGACAATTTATCCACAAAAAATACACTTATACTATTAGTTTTAAACCTATCCTCTTTTATATTGAATATGTTTATGCCATTACCACTATAAAGCTTCTCCAAACTCATCACTTACCTTCCCTTATTTTTTTCACATCTTGATTAATTTGCTGAGCTAAATCTTCTATGCTACCAAATTTTCTCTCCCCTCTTATTCTCTCCAAAAATTTAACCGCTATTCTTTTTCCATATATATCTTCATCAAAATCAAATATATTTGTCTCTATACTCTTATAATTAATACTTCCGATAGTTGGGTTTGTACCTATATTAGTTATACTATCATACACCATATCATTATACTTGGTGCGTGTCCTATACACACCAACTTTAGGAATTATCATTCCAACTGGTTTTGTTATATTGGCTGTCTTAAATCCAATTTTTCTACCGTTTTTTAATCCTTCCATCACTTTACCTTCTATACAAAACTCCCAGCCTAATAATTCATTTGCACTAAAAACATCACCTTGTTGTATAAGATCTCTTATTTTGGTGCTACTTACATCATCAACCCTTTCTACCACATCAACTTCAAAAAACTTTTTAAAACTTGTAATATTTCCTTGTCTGTCTTTACCAAATCTATAGTCATCCCCAACAACAGCGGCACTAACATTAAACTTATCTTTTAGCTCCTTTAAAAAATCCTCCGCTTTGATGTTCTTAAATTCTTTCGAAAATTTTCTAAACACGACATAATCTACCCCTAAAGCATCTAAAGCGCAAACCTTTTGCTCGCGCGTCATAATCTTTTCCATATTTTCCTTCTCTATCACGTACACCAACGATTTGCCATTTATCTTATTGGCCAAATCAATTAATCTATTGATTAGTTTTAAATGTCCCAGATGCAATCCATCAAAATTTCCCAATGTCACAGCAGTAGCCTCTATTAAAGCTTTCGCACCCGATATAACTTCCATATCATCACCTATCTCTTATGCAAACAATTTTTTCGATTTTATAAATACAACATCATCTTTCTTTACCAAAATACCAATTGCTATAAACCTTTCATCGTATCCATATACCCTGTAATAATCACTACTTGCCGTGAACCCTCTTAGCTTCACCAAATTACCATTTAAAAACTTTTTCTCTTGCTCTTTAGATAAAGGCAATCTAGGATAATCTTGCAAGACACAATCTGGACACAACAAGTGCCTATCAAGCTTTCCGCTATCACTCAAACTTTTTATTTTCTCCAACGTAAGTGCATCTTGTATTTCAAACTCTCCCACTCTATCTCTTACCAAAAACGACATATATGCACCAATACCAAGTTTTTTCCCTATATCATAACAAAGTGTTCTTATATACGTTCCTTTACTAACATCACATCTAAAAATAGCTTTCGTATTATCTTTTATGCTTACCACTTCAATATTACTTATTTTTACACTTCTAGGAGCTCTCTTAATGACTTCTCCCTTTCGCGCAAGATCGCAAAGCTTCTGCCCGTTTATTTTTACAGCTGAATACATAGGTGGAATCTGACTGTATCCTCCTTCAAATGAGCATATAGCCCCCTTTATCTCATCTATACTAGCATTATTGTCAAATACCTCCGTCACTTTACCTGTAGCATCCTCGGTAGTTGTGTTCTTGCCAAAAACAATCTCCGCAACATAGCTTTTATCTTTATTCAATATATAATCAATTACTCCGGTTGCTTTCCCTATACACACCGGCAATACACCTGTTGCCATTGGATCTAGCGTACCTGTATGTCCTATTTTCCTCTCGCCTACAACCCTTCGCAAATACGCCACCACGTCAAAAGAAGTCATATTTGTGGGTTTTAACACATTTATTATACCATTCACTTACATTTCCCCTCTAATACAATTTACCAGTTTTTCCTCAAAACTCATTATATCTCCTTGATATGTACAGCCGGACGCCTTCTCATGTCCTCCTCCGCCAAACATACTAGCTACTTTGGATACATCAACAAAAGATTTCGACCTAAGACTTGCCTTAAGGCTGCCATCCTCTTTTTCTCGTATCACGGCACCCACTTCTACTCCTCTTATATTTATTGCGAAATCTATTATGCCCTCAGAATCACTCTCTTTTGCATGTACCTTATCCATCATTTCCCTCGTAATATGCATAACCGCAATTTTCTCATGATAATACATTTTAAGTGTACCTATTGCTTCCGCTACAAGCTTAATTCTCTCTTTACTATTTTCATCAAACACCTTATTCGATATCCAATTGCTATCCACGCCATACGACAACAAATCCCCCGCTATCATATGCGTTGTAGGTGTTGTATTATCAAACTTAAATCTACCCGTATCAGTTGATATCGCAACGTAAAGACACGTCGCTATATCTAAATCAATCTGTACCCCCAAACGCTTTACAAGATCGTACACAATCTCTCCTGCCGCTGCTGCATCAGGCTTAACGTAACTATTATCAGAATACGTATAATGCAACACATGATGATCTAGCGAAATAGTATTCTTTATTTCATCAAGCAAGCGTCCTCTGTCTCCCAAAAGCTTCCTATCCGCTACATCAACCACAATGAGAAGATCATGTTCTCCAATTTTGTCACCATTATATCTAACCAGCCCATCTATGTCAAGCCAAAAATCAAATCTTTCGGGTACATTTTCTTCTATATACGTAACAGCATACTTCCCCATTTTCCTAAGTGCAAGCATAAGTCCCAATGACGATCCTATAGCATCTCCATCCATATTCGTATGGGACACTATTGCTATGCTCTTTGCTTTTTCTATCAGTTGTATTATTTTATCCATATTCATTCTTCTTTCTGTATATTATCACCTGATGAAGTTTTTACACTATCCTCTGATACATTTTTCTTATGAATCTTCTCATCTATTAATTTAGATATATAAAAACCATGCTCTATTGAATCATCAAGCTTAAATATCAACTCTGGCAATAACCTAAGTTTAACATTTCTTCCCAACTCACGTCTTATAAAGCCAGCTGAATTCTTCAATGCTAAAATTGCATTATTCTTCTCATCATCACCCAATACACTTACATAAACTGTTGCATATTTCAAGTCTTTCGTAACCTTAACATGCGTAACACTTACCATATCAGGTAATCTCGGATCTTTTATCTCCTGCTGTATTATATGACTTATTTCCCTTTTTACTTCTTCTGATATCTTATCTATTCTATTAACTGACATTACAATCCACCTCTCTTACTATCTTTCTACTTCCTGCATTTCAAAGGCTTCTACTACATCTCCTTCTTTTATATCGTTAAACGATTCTATGGATAATCCACATTCGAAACCTTGTGCTACCTCTTTCGCGTCATCCTTGAATCTCTTAAGTGAAGCAAGTTTTCCTTCATATACAACTATTCCATCACGTATCACTCTAACCTCTGAATTTCTTGTTATTTTCCCATCTAACACATACGCACCACCAATAGTTCCTATTCCCGACACCTTAAATATTTGTCTTATCTCAACGTGCCCTATCACAACTTCCTTATATGTCGGATCAAGCATTCCTTTCATGGCAGCCTGTATATCCTCTATCGCATTATATATTACTCTATAAAGTCTTATATCAACTCCTGCATCTTGTGCAATCTCTGTAACATTCAATGCAGGCCTTACATTAAATCCTATTACTATAGCGTTGGATACTTGTGCAAGTATCACATCCTGCTCAGTTATCGCACCAACTCCACCATGTATTATATTAATTCTTACTTCATCATTAGTAAGCTTTTGCAATGATTGCTTAACAGCTTCAACTGATCCTTGCACATCCGCCTTCACTATCAAATTTAAATCTTTTATATTACCTGCTTGTATTTGGTTATATAATTCCTCAAGCGATACTTTTGCTGTAGCTTTAAGATGCTTTTGTCTTTGTTTTAACTTTCTCTTTTCTATAAGACTCTTTGCAAGCTTCTCATCTGTTATTGAATGGAATACTTCTCCTGCCTCTGGCACTTCGTGGAATCCCAATATCTCTACTGGTGTAGATGGACCAGCCTTTTTTATTTTCTTACCTTTATCATCTACCATGGCTCTTATTCTTCCAAATGTAACACCCGCCACTATTGAATCTCCAGAATTTAATGTTCCTTCTTGCACAAGTAGTGTTGCTATTGGTCCTCTATCCTTGTCTAGCTTCGCTTCTATTATTGTTCCTTTTGCCTGCCTATTAGGATTTGCCTTAAGTTCCAACATCTCTGACACCAACGTAATCATCTCTAAAAGATTCTCTATACCTTGATTCTTTTTAGCAGACACCTGAACAAATATAGTATCTCCACCCCACTCCTCTGGTATTAATCCATATTCGGATAATTCCTTCTTTACTTTATCTGGGTTGGCTCCTTCTTTGTCTATTTTGTTCACCGCAACTATTATAGAAACATTTGCTGCCTTTGCATGATTAATAGCCTCTATTGTTTGCGGCATAACTCCATCATCCGCCGCAACAACCAATACAACAATATCTGTAACCTCAGCACCTCTTGCTCTCATTGCTGTAAACGCTTCATGCCCCGGTGTATCTAAAAATGTAATACTTTTATTGTTTATTTTTACAGTATGAGCACCTATGTGCTGTGTTATTCCACCAGCTTCTCCTGTCGTTACATTAGTTTTTCTTATTGCATCCAACAATGATGTCTTTCCATGATCGACATGCCCCATTACTACTACTACCGGTGGCCTTGCTATCATCTTGGATTCATCTACTAATTCGTCATCTTTAAATAGAATATCCTCTTCCTTTACCTCAACTTGCTTTTCTACTTTTATGTCAAACTCGTCACCTATCAACACTGCTGTATCAAAATCCAACTCACTGTTCACTGTAACCATCATTCCCAAAAACATAAGTTTCTTTATTACTTCAGCAGCTGTCTTTTTCATAGCTTCCGCTAATTCTTTTACCGTTACACTCTCTGCAACTGTTATATTTTTTACAACAGCTTTTGGTATATCAAAAGTTTTCTGTTCTTCTTTCATATTCTTATTCTTAGCCCTATTCTTTCTTGCAAACTTACCTTGTTCATCATAATACTCATCAATTAAGGTATCCGTGTTTCCACCTTTACCCGTTTTTATGTATTTCTTAGTACCATCGTATTTAGAATCCTTTGTAGATAGAGACCTAATACTTAAATTTTCCTTTTTTTGCTCTCTTTTTTTCTCTTTCTCTGCACTTTTTATTGAAGATTCTCTTCTCTCTTGTTTAGACAGTGACTCTGCCTGCTTCTCATTTAATTCTTTTGTTTTGCTACTTTTAACATTATCCGATCGATAACCTTTATTATTCTTTTTTGTAGCATTATCTTTTTGCCAAGCTCCATTCCCTCGATTATTGCCTTGGCCCTTGTTTTCAACTAGTACTCCTTGCTCTTTTGTTTTTCTATTCATACTATCCCTTCGCATATTTGACACTATTTTATCTTTTTCATTTTTCAATTGTGACTTGTTCCCATCTTTGTTATGTTGACTACTATCGCTAACGTTTTTATTCTGATATCCAAAATGTGCTACCTCTTTTGTTTTTGAAATACTACTTTTTTTAATTACATCTTTTTTAGAACTAAGCTCAACTTTTGCATCAAGACCATTAATTTGGGCTTTAGTTTCATCTACTGTATTATTTTTCTCATCTGCTTTAAGCATTTTTTCTTCTCTTTGCTTCATCATATTTTTAGCTTTCATCTCTTCTAACAACCTATCATAACTATTGTCTTCGTACACAAAACCCTGTCTTAGACCCGATCCGTTGCCTTTAGCCTTTTTTTCTTCTTTTTTGCTTTCTATATTAGTCTCTTTCTTATTCTCCTTAATACTCTCATCTCCATCCAAATATATCTGTCTCTTTCTTATTATAACAGGACCCTTTTTCCTATCTTTTTTCAACGCTCCTTCAATTCCACCACTCTTTACTTTATCCTCTTTCATATTGTTTTGTACAAAGCCTACATGTTTGTACAATTGGCCTATCTCTTCCTCCGTTAACAAACTCATGTGATTTTTCACATCTATGCTAATCTCTTTTAGCTTTTCTAGTAATCTCTTACTAGTGATATTTAATGCCTTTGCAACTTCATAAACTCTGGATCTTGCCAATATGCACACCTCCATATTCAATTTTAAATATCTTCTATCATTTCAATGAACTTCTTTGAAAACTCTTTGTTTTTAACTCCTACTACTGCAACCACATTTTTACCCATGTGCTTACCTATTATTTCCTTAAAACCTATGCTTCTGTATACAACATGGTGATATTCACACTTTCTTATCACACCGTCCTTTGTATTTTGTGAAGCATCTTTAGCAACTATAACAAGCGACACCTTCCTATTTTGTACTGCTTTTTTTACGGCTTCCTCTCCCAATATTACCGCATTTGCTCTCCTCGCCAACCCAAGGAACATAAATACTTTATCACTCATACTCAACTCTCCACAAACCTTTGTAGTTTATCATAGAAACTCTCATCACTTTCAATACTAAAAAGCCTCGCCAGTCTATCACCCTTTCTAACCTTACCAATACACTTATTATCTTTACAAATATAAGCACCTCTTGTTTGAATCTTATATGTTGTATCAATATACAATTTATTATCATCTGTCCTAACAACCCTTATAAGATCTTGTTTAGGAACTTTCTTCTTACAACTCATACACATTCTTAATACTTGTTTCAACACTATCACCTTTTAATCATTATCTTTGAACAACCCTTTTACTTCGTCCGAAACATCTGGTTCACTCTCTTCCGGCAAATTTTCTTCTTCTGATTCGCTCTCTTTAAACAATGACGCTCCATTCAAATTTATATTTAGTAACTTTTTCTCTATTGTCTCTCTAAATTTAGAAGCACTCTTTATATCTATCTTCCACCCTGTTAATCTTGCAGCTAGTCTAACATTTTGTCCTTCCTTACCTATAGCCAATGACAATTGCGAATCTGGAACAACAACTTCTGCTGTCATATCTTCCTCATTCACTTTAACCTGCATAACATCTGCCGGACTCAAACTACTTGCGATGTACTCAACCGGATTATTACTCCACTTTATTATATCTATTTTTTCATTCTTTAATTCATCAACTATATTTTGTACTCTAGTTCCCTTTTGTCCTACACATGCCCCAATAGGATCAATAGCATCATCTTTGCAATACACTGCAATTTTTGTTCTAGATCCTGCCTCTCTCGTAATACCTTTTACTTCAACTAATCCACTCGCTATTTCTGGCACTTCAAGCTCAAATAACTTCTTGACCAAATCTGCACATGATCTAGATACATATACCAACGATCCCTTGGTTGTGTGCTTTACATCTATGATATATACCTTCACTCTATCGTTAAATTTGTACTCTTCATTAGGCACTTGTTCTCTTCTTAACAAAATTGCTTCTGTCTTTCCCAAATCTATCATTATATTCCCGTGCTCTATCCTTTGAATTACACCTGTAACGATGTCACCTACTCTTGCTGAAAACTCTTCGTATATCATATTTCTTTCAGCTTCTCTTATCCTTTGCAATACAACTTGTTTAGCTGTTTGTGCTGCTATTCTACCAAATTTCTTTTGTGTTATTTCTACTTCAAATGTATCTCCTTCTTCTAAGGTTGGATCCTGTTTTTTAGCATCTTCAACTGATATCTCTTCTAGATCATTTTTTACTTCTTGCACAACATTTTTTAATGCAAATGCACCTATTTCACCTGTATTTTTATCTACAACGACACGCACATTCTGTGATGCTCCAAAATTTTTTTTATACGCTGAAGCCAATGCAATTTCTATTGCTTCAACAACAATATCCTTTTTTATACCTCTTTCTTTCTCTAATTGCTCTAGTGCATAAATTAAATCTGCATTCATTTATTAAACCTCCTCATTAAAACTTAAAAATTGTTTTTATCAACGACACATCTCTTTGATCAAAACTTAACATCTCGCCATCGCAATCTATTATAATAACCTCATCTTTTCTTCCCACTAGCTTTCCTTCAAATTTTTTCTTCCCATACTTATTGGAAAACAATCCAACTAAAACATCGTGTCCCTTGTACTTTTCAAAATCTTTATCCTTTTTTAATGCTCTCTCAACTCCCGGTGATGATACTTCAAAAAAATCATGATTTTGTATACCGTTATCATCTATTATCTTGTCCAGCACACGACTTACCTCACTACAATCATCTACTGTGACGTGATTATCTTTATCTATGTATACTCGTAAATAAAATTTCCCACCTTCTTTTGTTAGCTCCACATCAACAAGTTCAAATCCCATATCATTTAACACAGGCTCTATTAAAGCAGAAACTCTATCAACTACCTTAGACACTTACAACACCTCCTTAGCACAACACACAACCTATTTAAAATCAACCTTACCAAAATTAAAGAGTGGGCAATTCTTCCCACTCTCCTGCTCGAAAAACCAAGTCCCGCTCAGTCAATAATCCTATAATAACACATCTCTTTACACTTTTCAATCTTTTTTTTAAAAAAAATGTCACCACATATCTTACTCTTTTTTAATCGCATTAACCACTTCTTTTTTGCGGTCTTCCCTGATGGTATAATCAAAAAATTAAGGCTCGAGAATCCCTTCATAAAAAAAAATAGACTGATGTTTCTACCTTTCATCAGTCTATTTTTGAATCTTTATTTTTTTACGTTACACATCTCTTTCTTTTCCTTTTGTTCAAAATGCTCTTGGTCTATATTGTCTGTCTCTACATCGGCTGTCTCTATATCTTCTAATTTTTGGTTCTCCATATTACTATTTCCCGAAAATATCTTCTTTTAAAAATTCCATATTTTACTTTCTTGTTTTTCTGAACCTTTATTATATTCCTGCGCTTTCTTCCCCTCTTTTGGCTCTACTTTTTCTATTTTTATTTCCTCTACCTTTTCTTCTTCTAGCTCTTCTTTTTGACCTCTTACTATATCTTCTTTGGGTATTATATATATTTCCTCCGCTTTCCTTCCCTCTTTTGGCTCTACTCTTTCTATTTTTACTTCCTCTACCTTTTCTTCTAGCTCTTCTTTTTGACCTCTTACTATATCTTCTTCCTCTCGTTCTTCCTCTTGTCGTGCATCAAAAAATTCTTCCTCTCGCTCTATTCCCTCTTGTGGCGCATCAAAAAACTCTTCTTGACCTACTCTCTCCATTTTTACTTCTTCTAGCTCTTCTTTTTGACCTCTTACTATATCTTCTTCCTCTCGTTCCTTCTGTTGCAAACTTTTTTTACCCATTACACGCAAAAATAATTCTTTAATTTTATTAAAAAGCTCTTTAAGCTTTTTATAAACACTTCTTAATTTCTCCAGTATTATATTCCCTCTTTTTTCTTCTTGTCGTGCATCAAAAAATTCTTCTTGATCTCCTTCTATATATTTTCCGTAATACCTATTATAGTCATCTATCTGAGCTTCTAATTGAATATCATTAATTTGAGCCAAATAATCCCTTATTATTCTTTTCTCTTTTTCAAAAAATCTATTATCTCCGTTTAATTTCCCATTTGCAATATTGTCCATCCCTTTTACAAAATCATTAAGCTTACTCTCTTGCTCAATTAATAATCCTTTTGCAACATTTTTAATTTCTTTGTTGATCTCATCTTGTCCATTAATCACTTCTACGTAAACCTTTAGTCCTTCAAGGTATTCATTAATTAAATTCTTATACAAGAGAACATCATTATCCATTGCCATAATAATCACTCCAATCTTAATTTAATTACTTTATAAAATTTTAGGTATTTTTATTATGAAAAGTCCTCATTAATTATGTATTGAATATAGATACAAACCTCCTGTGCAAATAAAACACGCAGCATTACAAAACTATATAATCATTTGCACCTTAATCTTCATTGAGTTGATTTCTCAGGGCTGTATATTTAAGAAAGAAATTCTACGTAATACTACTTTGTGGTTTGTGCATCTACAAATCAATTAACATATCGACACATTCTGCTAAACTATTTAATTTTTTTTGAAAAAAAAATTTTATCCATTAATAAAAATTATCAATACTAGATTTTTTTAGCGATTCATCACTTACTTATAAATAAAAGTTAATTTATTCTTGCTAAATATAAATACAACAAAAGCCCCTGTAAAAATCAGGAGCTTAATATATACTCTTATGGTGGAGGCGAGGGGAGTCGAACCCCTGTCCGAAACTACATCCACACAAGCTTCTACGAGTGTATCCCATGATTTATGATTCCCACAATATGCGTATCACAGGCAAAACACACATCACGGTAGCTTCATAATTTCTAACTAATCTCAAAGCTTTGATTAGTTAGGTGGAGTCGTTAACCTACCACAACCCGAGGCCTGTGTTTTTTTGACACCAATAATCTTCGGCAAACAGGTCCCAAAGAAATTGATGCAAGCAGAACTTAAGCTGCTTGAAGTACTAATTCATCATTATTAGCATTTATTATTATGTTCTCGTTTTTTAAGAGGCCAACGAGAATCCTCTACTCGCTACTCATGCTTCTGCAACCCCGTCGAAACCTTTACGCCCCCATATACGTATCTTCATTTTTTATATTTACACATAACACTATGGGTATATCATCTAAATCTTTCTTTTATACTTCTATCCATCTCTCTCTTTGCTTCTCGTTCTTTAATGTCTTCTCTCTTGTCGTATAGCTTCTTACCTCTAGCTACCGCCAAAGAAATCTTGACCTTCCCTCTAGCAAAATATGCTTTAAGTGGTACAAGCGCTAATCCTTTTTGCTGAACTAAACCTATTAACTTATTAATTTCTCTTCTGTGTAGCAAAAGTTTTCTATCTCTTAAAGGATCCTTATTAAATATATTACCCTTATCATACGGACTTATATGCATACCAACAATATAAACCTCACCATCTTTTATCCTAGCATAACTATCTTTTAGATTCGCATTCCCACTACGGATAGACTTAACTTCTGTGCCTGACAACACAATACCAGTCTCGATAATCTCCTCTACAGAGTAATTATGTCTAGCCTTTCTATTTTGTATCTCTATGCTACCACCCATTTCACATCACCTGGCTTTCAATAGCTTACGCTCTCCATAATACATTATTGCCCTCTTCTTGTCAAGATGCCAAAAAGCGATACATATGCACTACACATATATACCACTCCCAACAATTGGTGGGCACTATAGGGCTCGAACCTATGACCCCCTGCTTGTAAGGCAGATGCTCTCCCAGCTGAGCTAAGCGCCCATATTGGTGACCCATAGGGGATTCGAACCCCTGTTACCGCCGTGAGAGGGCGGTGTCTTAACCACTTGACCAATGGGCCATTCTGGTAGCGGCGATTGGACTCGAACCAACGACCCTCCGGGTATGAACCGAATGCTCTAGCCAACTAAGCTACGCCGCCTTACTATCCTCTCCTGAAGACTCGTTCAGTTTATCACGTTTCAATTTGCTTGTCAATATGTTTTTTTATGTTTTTATGTTTTTGTGTTACTAAATTAATTGCAAGTCATTGCCAAATGCCATACTTAGATATTTAATTTTTTTGAATAAAATTTCTATCCCAGGCAATAATAATATTGACCTCACAAAATATACATTTTAACCCCCTTTAAAATGGCACTCCTTCCTTATCATAGGAAAGAGTGCCGTTATATATTTGCATTATTTACTCTACTTACTCAAATACAACTTCATCAAACAACAATGTCTTGTCTATATTTATAGAGTATCCTCTCTTATCCACTGAGTCATAGCATGTTCCCTCTTGCTCAAGTTTTAATCTTATTGTTGATCCCTTTTCCGGTTTATTATCTAACTGCACAGTAAAGTTTTCTCTTCTACCTGCTGATATTCTTTGTCCATCTGCAATTTCAAATACTATGTCTCCTTCTAAACTAGTAGCCTTTGCTATTACATCCATGTTCTCATTTCTTAGTGTATACTCTCTACCACTAGATGAATTATACAATTCTCTCATTTTTATTTTTTTCATTAGCACTGCTTTTTGTCCCTGGTTTGAAAGTTCAAATGCCGCTACAGTCACGTTATCTCTAGCTGTTGGATTTTTGCTATACGATGCCATTTCTGGTACTATATTAGATATTGCAATAATTCTCTTTCCATCTTCTTGACTAATTCTCTCACCTAATTTCTTCACAGCTATTCCTGTTCTTGATCCTGTTGCTTCAAATATAGTTGTTCCATCTCCTAAAAACAATTCTATTGTTCCTCCATATGGAGCTCCTTCAACTATTTTAGCGTATACAACTAAATCCTTCTCGGTTTGATCTGTTCCAATCATTGGGTTTAACACAAACGGCCTAGTTAAATCAACTTCTCTTTTCCCTAATATATTGGCATATTTACTTGCAGCTGTACCGTTTATATTCGAGAAAGTTGCGTATACATTACCTTCACTATCTTCTATTGAATAATTTGATACATAAGCAGGATTTAATATTGAAGTTTGTCCTCCGTACTCAGCTGACAAATATATCTTATTCACATTAAGTGCCTCTCTACTTGAATTGGATAGTGTCCATTGTCCAAGCTTTACCGCTCCACTCGCTCTTTTTAATTCTATATCTTCGTTTGGTGCAATTGGGACAATCGATGGTGTTACAGTAGGCTTTAGTGTTACCACAGGCATAGTAGATTGAGCTGGTTCAATGCTTTCAACAGGCTTTGGTGTAACACTTTCAACAGGCTTTGGTTTTTCTACCAATCCAAATTCTATAGCTACATCCAAATCAACCCTGCCTTGATCCACCAAATTCTGTATAACTGTTTTACCATGATTATTCGCTTTTAGTACTGCATATGACATTCCAACTACATCATCTCTTGTTAATGTATTTTTACTAAACATAATTTCCTGAGCCCTTGTTATTATACCTTCCGATTGCAATTTCCCCAATGCTTTATAGTAATCGAATCCTGATATATCTAGCCTTTGTAACACAAGCGATGCATAATCTATTCCCTTTAAATCTCCTTGCGGCATAAAATAAAATCCGTCTTCTTTTTCAATTCCTTTTATATATCCTTCACTTGTTGCGTACGCAACTTCTTTTTTGGCCCAATCACTTATTTCTTGCGCATCTATAAATTTTGCCAATGTCGCTCTAACTTTTGATTCGCTCAACTTTTGAGCTTCATCTTCTTGACCAAATAACCTAATCAAAATTACTGCTGCCTGCTCTCTTGTTAGGTTCTGTTCTAGTTCTGGTTTGTATTCTGTCTCACTAACTCCTTTATACAATCCAAGATTGTACAATATTTTGGCCTCGCTCTCATAAGATAAACTAGCTGCAAATGATGGTACTATACTAAAACACGCAATCAACGCAGCAAGAATATTTCTCAAATACTTCTTCATCGCTTAACGTCCCCTCTCTTTTATAAAATCTATTTAAGTATACCATTTGAATATCGACCAAACAACCCTGTAACTAAATTGTAATATTTCTCAAGTCACCATATCAAGGCTCTTTGCATACATCTATTTATATCGAAAAAAAATTAGAGGGTGCATTCAATTGATTACAATAAGTTTATGCATGATAGTAAAAAATGAAGAATCATGTCTCTCCAAATGTCTTGAATCCGCACGCGATTTAGTTGATGAAATAATAATTGTCGACACTGGTTCCACTGACAAAACCAAAGACATCGCCCACATGTACACTGACAAAGTTTTTGATTTTACTTGGGTAAATGATTTTTCTAAAGCCCGTAATTTCTCGTTTTCAAAAGCATCTTGCGATTATCAAATGTGGCTTGATGCAGACGACTTTATCTCACCCGAAAATCAAAAAAAGATACTATATTTGAAATCAAATTTAGACCCTAATATCGATATCGTAACCTTTAAATACAACACTAATTTTGATAATTTCGGCAACCCTACCCTAACATCTACAAGAGCGCGTCTCATGAAAAGAAATAAAAACTACTCTTGGAATGATCCCGTACATGAATATATACAACTTAGTGGCAACATACTTTATGTTAATAACATTTTTATTACACATGCCAAACAAGTACCTAGTACAGATAGAAATCTCAAAATATATGAAACTAATTTAAAAAACGGCATGACTTTAAGTCCACGCGGCAAATACTACTTTGCACGCGAACTAAAAAATCATAACCGTAACATCGAAGCTGTTTACTATTTTGAACAATTCTTACAAGAAGGCAAGGGCTGGAAAGAGGACAACATAGCCACTTGTTTTAATCTAGCAATTTGCTATTTACTACTTAACGAACGTACAAAAATATTACCTATCTTAATTAAGAGCTTTGAATATGACTCTCCTCGTGCAGAAATAACTTGCCAGATAGGATATTATTTCATGCAGTGTGAAGACTACAAAACCGCACGCGATTGGTTTTTACTAACTACACGTCTTGACAATAAAGATATTATGGGATTTAAATTAAATGATTACTGGTACTACATACCTCATATAGAACTTGCAGTGTGTTATTATAAGCTTGGTGATTTACATAATGCTATACATCATAATGAAATAGCTGCCAAGTATAAACCCCAATCTGATGCTGTAATTCACAATAAAAACTTCTTTGAAAAAATATCCACAAAAGATGTATAACAATTTGACAACTAATTTCATATACTGCAAGTAAATCAAAACAAAGGGGATTTACTATGGCAAAAATAAACGATGATAGATGTAATAACAATCCTAACTACCCTCACTGTATACCTTATCCATGGTGGGATGATAACCCTACTGGCATACCTGGACCTATGGGGCCTACTGGACCTATGGGACCTACTGGTGCCACAGGTGCTGCTGGATGCACCGGACCTACTGGAGCTACCGGTGCTACTGGACCTACTGGGCCTGTTCCTTCTCTAGCAATTGGCACAGTAACAACAGGGACAACTGCTGAAGTAACATTAACTGAACAAGATGGAACTTATACAATAAATTTTGTTATTCCATCTAACTAATAAAGGAGGAGACTAGATAATCTCCTCCCCTCCTTTATTATATCAACATATCATATTAATCTTTAAAAACAGTCTCATCTAACAACAAACCCTTATCGATATCCATCTTATATCCTTGATCATCGCTTGAATCATAATATGTACCATCCTGCATCAACTTTAACTGAATTGATGTGCTTTTTTCTGGCTTGTCATTTAGCTGTATAGTAAAAAGTTCACTACCTAATCCTGTTATCTTCTCTCCACCGTTGCTAAGATAAAACACGATTTCTCCTTTATCGTTTGTTGTTGCTTGTCCCACTGTTTCCATCTCTTCATTTCTTAACGTATATGTTTTTTTTCCTGTCGAATTCATCAACTCTTTAAAACTAATTTGTTTTATCTTGATCGCCCTGTATCCTTTGTTCATAAAATTAACTCTCGCCACTGGCACATTTGCTCGAGCTAGTGGATCTCTTTGGTATGATCCCATCTCTGGCACA
>JAGCXC010000048.1 GCA_017961515.1 Clostridiales bacterium
TAGGTGATGCAAAAGTAGGAAAGGGTGTAAACCTAGGATGTGGAGTGGTTGTTGTAAATTATGATGGCAAGAAAAAATACCAAACAGTTATAGGAGATAACGCATTTGTTGGTTGTAATGTTAATCTAATTTCTCCTGTTGAAGTAAAGAATAATACATTTATAGCAGCAGGTTCAACAATAACAGAGGAAGTACCTGAAAATTCGTTAGCAATAGCAAGAGCAAGACAAGAGGTAAAAGAAAATTGGGTACTAAAAAGAGAAAATAAAAAATAGAAATAGAAGGAGTAGCAAGTAATGAACATTCATGGAAAAGATATTAAGATTTTTGCAGGCAATTCAAACAAAGAGCTAGCACAAGAAATAGCAGAGAAAATGGGACTTCCAATAGGTAGTGCAAATGTTGGTATGTTTAGCGATGGAGAAAGTGCTATAAATATAGAGGAGGTAGTAAGAGGTTCTGACGTATTTATAATTCAATCAACAAGCACACCAGTAAACGACAATTTAGTTGAATTGTTAATTATGATAGATGCGTTAAAGAGGGCATCAGCAGGAAGAATAACAGCAGTAATGCCATACTTTGGATATGCAAGACAAGACAGAAAGGCAAAAGCAAGAGATCCAATTTCAGCAAAATTAGTAGCAAACCTTTTAACAGTAGCAGGAGCAGATAGAATTTTGACAATGGATTTACATGCACCACAATTACAAGGATTTTTCGATATTCCAGTAGATCATCTAGTTGGAGTGCCAATATTAGCACAATATTTCAAGGAAAAATTTGCAGATCATAATGACTTGGTTGTTGTATCTCCAGATGTAGGAAGTGTAACAAGATCTAGAAAATTTGCACAAAGGTTAGATTGCCCACTTGCTATAATAGATAAAAGAAGACCAAAAGCAAATGTATGTGAAGTTATGAATATTATAGGAGACATAAAAGATAAAAGAGTTATATTAGTAGATGACATGATAGACACAGGAGGAACAATCATAAATGCTGCAAATGCTCTAGTAGAAAGAGGGGCAAAAGAAGTATATGCTTGTTGTACACATGCAGTATTCTCAGGACCAGCAATAGAAAGGATTAAAAACTCAGCAATAAAAGAAATGGTAGTATTAAACACAATAGACTTGACAGAAGAGAAAAAATTAGATAAAATAAAGGTACTGTCAGTGGCAAGTGTATTTGCGGAAGCAATTGAAAGGATATATGGAGATATATCAATCAGTACACTGTTTACTCAGTTAGATTAATTTTTTTTAAATTTCGATTTTGTTTTTAGTTTGTTTTCTGGTGTCTCAGTATAAGGTATAAAATGCCTTGTATTGAGGCACCTTTCCTTTATAAGGGATACATAAATTACCAAGGAATAACCTCATAAAAAAACCGATAAAAATAGTAGGCCATATGTACAACAACAATGGGAAATACTGCTAAAAGGAGGTATTCTAATGGTTAAATTAAAAGTATGTGTTTTAATTAGTCTTATGTGTGTAACAATAGGTGGGGTGTATATAAAATCATATGCAGAAGATTTAAGTATATCGGTTACACCTCCATCAGAAGTAACGGGTAGTGTGCCAAATCTAGAGGAGATATTTCTAACAGGTTCTGCACTACAAAATGTAAATTGGGACATAAAGCAAAAGGTAGACTGGAACAGTTCAAATGATACTAGAAAGAAGCTAATATACAAAACCACAAATGATAATCAATCTATTAATCATATAAATGAGGAATTAATTAGTAGTGTAGCAATGGGTTTAGAAGAAACAGTAAACGAAAAAGCACTAGAAAACCCATATATTATAGCAGTATATAGTGATAATGGAAATACTATAGCAGGAGAAAAAGGAAGTGCATGTGATACATTAATTACAGCTATAGATGAAAAAGAAAAGGTAAATGGATATATGGAAGTATTAGAAGTACCAATGTCACAAGCTACAAATAGCAAAAATGTGCAATTACAGAAGATAGAAGGAGATGTAACAATAAGGGATTTACCTTACACAGTCAAAAACAACATTTCAATTTCATCATCTAACAGTAATGGAAAAAGAAAAGTAACAATAACACCAAAAGATTCAATAAAAGATATAAAAGAAGTAGGGGTGAGAGTAGAATATACAAACGGTAACATAAAAAAAGGTTTTGTTAAAAAGACAAATTTAGTAACAAGTAACGAAATAACATTTAGTTTCCCACATATACCACAAGATGCAACATACACAGCATATTGTATAAAATACGACAATGAAGAAATAAGGTCATAGGCAGTTTAATTATAATACATAGCAAAGGGGAGGGAAATTAAAGTATGAAAAAATCAAACAAACCAATGTTTATGATGTTTACATTTCTTATGCTAGTAACAGCGGTATTTTATAATTTATCAAATGTATCAAAAGCAGCTATTAATGATGAAGATGACTCTAACATAACATATACAACTGAATATGCATCAAGTAAAACAAATGGTTCAACATTAGAATTTACTAAAGATACAATATTTGTTATGGATAGTAATAGTGATAAGTACTTTAAAGGTATAAGAATAAAATATGGGAAAACTCTAAAAATACAATTAAAGGGTAGTGGTAATTTATACACGTATGGTTCACAACCAGATAAACCAAATACTTCAAGTAATGGAGCAAGTGTAGCTTATCCAGGTATATATGTTCCAAGTGATTCAAGGTTAATAATAGAACAAACTTCGAATAATGCAGGATACTTAGTAGCAGTAGGTGGATGTGCTACAACAAAATCTACAATTCCAGCAAATGGAACAGCAGCAGGAATTGGTGGATGTGGTTATTCATATTATAGAGCTGTATCAGGTAACTTTATGAGTGATCACATGGTAAGTGCAGGTGGAGGTTCGACAAATTGTGGAACCATAATAATAAAAAGCGGAGTTGTTTTTGCATGTGGAGGAAGTGCTGTTGCAACAGGTTCTGATGATGCACATGGAACAGGAGCAGGAATTGGAGGAGGAGGAGTATATTTTTATACACATGATGATGATGATTATACTGTAGTAAATTCCGGTAAGGCAGGTGTTGTGAAAATATTTGGTGGATATGTATTTGCTATCGGAGGAGGAACTGCATATTCAACAGACAGCAAGACAGAAAAAAATAGTATATATTATCATCTAAGAGATTTTTTGTTTAATCCAAGTAACGGTTTTAGTAGCTGTGAGAAAAAGCAATCTAACAAAAAAGCAGAGGGAACAGGAGCAGGAA
>JAGCXC010000049.1 GCA_017961515.1 Clostridiales bacterium
CAAATGCCACACTCTCACTCTGCATTCGCTCTTTTACTATACTTGCCTTATCCTCCGGAAACACCTCATACGCCACGTCTTCTATCTCAAGCTCATTTGCTACACTGATAGCCACATCCTTATTGTCTCCTGTAATCATTGATACTTTTATATTACCTCTCTTTAAATCTTGTATCATATCTTTCGCTTCTTTCTTAATTTCATCCGCCACAATTATATTCCCAACATACTCCCCATCATATGCTACATATATAGCTCCTACACCCTTAACTTCATCAGGAACCAATATATTATTCTCCTCCATAAACCTACTACTTCCAACAAAAACTGTTTTGCCTTCAAATAAACAACTAGTACCCCTTCCAGCAATCTCCCTTGAATCACTCAAAACCTCATAATCTATATCCTCACCATATGCTCTCTTTATCGCTCCAGCAACAGGATGATTGCTACTAGCTTCACAGTGGGCCGCAATCTTTAGGACATCTTGCTTAACCAACGCATTCACGCTTACAACCTCAAACTCACCTCTCGTCAACGTCCCCGTCTTATCAAACATGATTCTTCCTATATTCGACAACATCTCTATAAAAACTCCACCTTTAACCAAAACTCCACATTTAGAGCAAAGGCCCATTCCATAGAAAAAACAAAGTGGTAACGACAACACAAGCGCACACGGACACGCTATTACCAAAAACATACATGCACGCTTAACTCTCTCCATAAATGGTATGTATTTTGCCAACATCACAAACAAAAACGCCATCCCCATAACAACAGGTGTATACCTCTTAGAAAACTTAGTCATAAATCGCTCTGTCTTGGACTTCTGATTATCCGCATCTTCTATAAATTTAAGCATCTTAGACATGGTCGACTCACTATAAGTCTTTGTAACTTTTACAAATATGGTCCCATCTTTACTGATTCCTCCACTATATACCATATCTCCTTCTTTTAAGTACTTCGGTACCGACTCTCCTGTTAAAGAAGAAAAATCAATATTTCCATGCCCCTTAACTATAACTCCGTCCAACGATATACTCTCTCCAGCTGCTACCACAATAACCTCACCTAAAGTAACGTTCTCTGGCTTAGCCTTTGTAACCATACCATCATTCTGCACACTAACATACCTAGGCCTTTGATCTATTAGGTCTTTTATTGCTTTTTTAGAATCATCAACTGCTTCATCCTGCAATATCTCACCTATCTCATATATAATCATAACCAAAATAGCTTCCATATACTGCTGTGTAACAAATGCACCAATTGTCGCTACAAGCATTAGAAAATTCTCATCAAAAAACTCTCCCTTAAGTATATCAAAAAGTGACTTTTTTACAACATTAACCCCTGCAATAAGATACGCTACCACATATATCCAAAGCGATATGTTATATCCAAAATCAAACCTACTAGCCACAATAGCCAAAACTACTGCACATATTATTCTAAAGATAGTACTTCCATTTCGTACAAGCATACTCACTCTTCCTCTTTTTATAATTTTATCTTTGCTATTTTCCTCTTCCCTACTTGTATAATATCTCCATCTTTCACTTTTATATTTAATCCAACATCTGTAACTTTCTCTTCATTCACCTTAACTGCACCCTGCATTATGCTTCGTCTTGCTTCACTTGTTGAAGGAGATAACTTAGCTAACACCAAAAGCTTGGCTAGCCATATTCCCCCATTTTCTAGCTCTCTTCCATCCACTAAAACTTCTGGAATTTCATCTGGCAATTGTCCTTTTTGGAAAACAGATTTAAAATTCTCTTCTGCCTTCTTTGCCGCCTCTTCACTATGATATAACTTTACTATCTCTCTCGCTAATGCCATCTTCAAATCTCTTGGATTTACTAGATCTCTTGCCATGTCCATCTTCATTTTCTCTATTTCATCTGGATGTACATCAGTAACAAGCTCAAAATATCTTATTATAAGTTCATCTGGTATTGACATAGTCTTACCGTACATCTCCTCTGGCGCCTCGTTTATTCCTATATAGTTCCCCACACTCTTACTCATCTTTTTCACACCATCAGTACCCTCTAAAATTGGCATAAGCATACCTATCTGAACTGACTTCTTTCCATATTCCTTTTGAAGTGTCCTACCCATTAGTATATTGAATTTCTGATCTGTTCCCCCTAACTCAACATCCGCATCTATTGCAACTGAATCATATCCTTGCATCAATGGATAGAAAAATTCATGCACCGCTATTGGTAATCCACTTGTGTACCTTTTCTTAAAATCTTCCCTTTCTAGCATACGAGCAACTGTATATTTTGCTGAAAGATTTATGACATCACGAAACGTCATAACAGCTAACCATTCGCTATTGAATTTAACTTGTGTTTTCTCTGGATCTAATACCTTAAAAATTTGCTTCTTATATGTCTCAGCATTCCTTAATACTTCTTCTCTAGTTAACTGCTTCCTAGCCTCTGATCTACCTGTTGGGTCTCCTATCATTCCTGTATAATCGCCTATTATTATTATTATCTTATGTCCTAAATCCTGAAATGCCTTAAGCTTCCTTAAAACAACAGTATGTCCTAAATGTATATCTGGAGCTGTTGGATCTAAACCAAGTTTTATTATAAGTTGCTTTCCTTCTTCTTGTGCTTTTTTTAGTTTCTCTTCTAACTCTAATTCTGATAATATCTCTTCCGTTCCTTTTTTTATTATTTTTAATTGTTCGTTAAAGTCCATACCATTTACCTCCAAAATTAATTTGCTCATCTTTGATTATATTATTTCTACAAAAAATTTGCAAATCTTTTTTGACTATAGATAGTGCTTATAAATGGTAAAATTAAATTACCGGTTTTTTAAAAAAATTACAAACATAATTCTTCCATAATTTGATTTTATAATTGTTTAAAATAGCCCATGGTAACGCCAAAGCCCTACCATAAGCTATTATTATATTATGTACTATGTATACTATAGTTGCAATAGGCACGAGTACCATCTCCGTTGGTTATCTTCCATGTACCAGATTCATTATCACTTACGGTGATACTTATGCACCCCTGTTATAAGAACTAGAATAACCCTAAATCTAATTTTAGATTTAATTCTAATAAAATAGTAATTATATATAACAAAGAGGCGAGGATTTAATAATCCTCTTTTACTTTAATTTTATTCCAAAACGCTTGGCAGAAGCAATAAATTCATCAACAGACATATTAACAAAAGAAGCAGCTTCTTCTAATGATAATTTCCCGGTTTCAATTAATTTTGTTGCGAGTTTAATCTGACCTTCAATTTGGCCTTCAGCCCTGCCTTTGGCTTCACCTTCAGCCCTGCCTTCAGCTCTGCCTTTGGCTTCACCTTCAGCCCTGCCTTCAGCTCTACCTTTTTCTCTGCCCTTAGCTTCGCCCTCAGCTCTGCCCTTGGCTTCACCCTCAGCCAGACCCTCGGCCCGACCTTCAGCCCGGCCCTTTTCTCTACCAAAATCTTCCCAACTGGCTTTAGTCTTCTCCTCATCATATTCAGTTAGACACATAGCAGTCACCTCCGATTTATTCTTCAAAAAAAATTTTTTTAAAAGCGA
>JAGCXC010000050.1 GCA_017961515.1 Clostridiales bacterium
CCCTACAGAGTCGACTTATTGAATATCATGAGCATGAACAATACATACGCGACCATTACAACCAATCGTGGCTACGCATACTGACGAACGAAGTGGACACGCCTAAGGAGACAATACTGGGAGGGGACCCCTGTGGGGAGGGCAGCCCAGCAGACGAGGCGATAGCCCAGTGGAGCGAATGCGACAAAGAGGAGCGATAGCGACGTAATCCACAGTGAACTTACAAATGCAGCAGTAATACATTTAACTACATGAATACTACCACACCTAAAGTACAGACATTATAACTCATCCCCCAACAGATCCCCCACTATATTTGTACGTCATGTGTTGTGTAACCCTACTTTGCGATTTAAGGCCTCAAATTTCCCCTACAATCGATTTTTGTATTTGGATGTATACTTGGTGGGGTAAATGGGAAAATGCAGCACAGACGAAATTTGGGGTTAAATTTGGAGAAGGGGTAATGGAGAAGGAGGTGGGGGGTAAAAATTTTTACAAAGCTTAAAATTAGCTTAAATCTGTTTTTTGTTTTTTTAAAAATCGTTGGTTTAAATATTGACAAAGTGGAAAAAGTGTGGTATACTAACATTAGAAATAAGAAAGAATAGGCTAGTTATGAAATGTTAACAGGAAAGTGCAATTATGATAAGTATGAGAAAGGGAGAGGGATCTGTGGTCACCAAAGTGCAATTATGTACTCTATGAGAAAGGAGAGAGATAAGCGCACAAGAGTCACGCAGGAAAGTGCAATTATCCTATTGTGATAAAGGGAGAGAGATAAGCACAAAACATTTTATACAGCAAAGTGCAAAAATGCTATATATGAGAAAGGGAGAGGAATAAGCACAAACAATAATTTAGTTAACTTGGGCATTAGTAGTTAATGGATCAAATGCATGATGATAGAGAGGATAGCACAGATTAGATTCTGCCTCCATGCAGCCAACTAGCTATTGGTAAGAAACAACTTATTAATGCCCTCGCTATAGATATAGTCTCGTCAGACTTTAAATGACAAGGAGAAAATATGAATAGAAAAGAAAGTCAACAAAAGGCCCATTATTGGGAAGGTGAGGTATATAATGCCTTAGACAAAAAAATACCTGACATTAAATGGTGTTGGGTTAATCAGGAGAAGGAACAAATGGGTTCCTATGATATTGTAGGATTTTTACCAGATAGTAAAAACAGTGTTATTACTATTGATGTAAAATGGAAAAATAACGATTATATTGAAGGAGTTACTAATTTCATAGTTGATCTTGATACACTCCATGAAAAACAAAATCATTTCTATATCTTTGTGTATAATAATAGACGAGCATTAGTATTTAGAGCAAGTCAATTATATAAATTTGTTAAGAATACAGTAGCTGATCAAACTATCAACAGTCATTATAGTGGTAAATCAGCTTATATATATAATAGTGAGAATTTTGAGGTTATGTCATATGATTTTTCTGTATTTCAAAAATTATGTGATGCCTTAAAAGATAAATAGGTATTTCCAGAGAGCTGCTACCTCTGAAAGTATATTGTCATATTTACTCCTCATGATTACTTGGTCTCTTGGTGGTTGGTGCACCACATCAAGTAATCA
>JAGCXC010000051.1 GCA_017961515.1 Clostridiales bacterium
GTGTGTGTGTGTGTGTGTGTGTACGCCCGCAAGGGTTACAGCGTTTTTAAACATTTTGTACCTCCTTACCACGTATCTACTACGTCGTATTGTAATATCTCTTGACCATTTATATAGCACGCTTTATTATTTGTACTTATAAAAAATATAGCTTGTCCTATATCAACACTTGCTGTATTAGTATTGTTATCTATATTATCAGTAACTTGTACCTCAAACTCAAAAGACTTAGTATTGTCTAAAGATAAGATAACATCACTACAAGTATAATTACCATTATTTAACGTAGTAGTTATATTAGACCAATTACTCCAAGTACCGCCAGTCTCACGATAACGATATTTGACATTGGTTATTGTATTTTTATCAATATTATTTATAGTTAATCTACTATAAGTACCAGTAACTTTTACAGTTGTCTCGTTTTCAAAATCATTTAATCTACTGGCACTTACGTTTATAACTGGTTTAGCATAATCTAAAACAGTTATGTCTTTATATGCTAAAGCACTATTATTACGGCTATCGTATGCTCTAACGTTTGCTCTTAAAGTACCACTATTAACAATAGTACCCACCTCAGTATTTATATCACTTGCACTATAATTAATGTCTCCATTTAAAGTATCACAGTTAATAACATATTTATTAGGTGTTGCATACTTTTGAGTAGTCATTTTATTAGCACTTGGTATAGTAATATATAATTTACTATATCCTTTAACAAATATTTGGTCGTTACCGGTTACAGTTACAATATCGGTGTTACTATCTTTATAATTAAAATTAGTAAATGTAGGGCTACACTCAGCCGTCTTTGTTGTATATGTACCGTTACCTTTAGTTTTAACGTGACCACTATATGTAACTTTAGCGTAGTAAGTACCAGTATTAGAATTAGGTATACTTTTATATTGTTTATCGATAGCCTCAGCTGTTTTAAATTCAGCGTTAACATCTCCATTAAAAGCACCCGTATAAGTACCTATAACAGAGTTGTCATTATTACTTATTAGTTCTAGCGTATACGTTCTACCTAGTGGGTTATTTACTCTTACAGTCGCACCGTCTCCTATATAAAAATCATTTATTGATATAGGTTTAGGATAATCATAAGTACTTTGTGTATATGTACCACTATCGGTAGTTAATTGACTATCGCTACGTCTAACCCTTAATTTAAAGTTGTAACTAGTATTTGGAGACAAACCAGTTATTATATTACTAGTTGGTAAATTAGCCCAACTACTACCATTATTAGTAGAATACCACGCAAAATCGCAAGTTGCGTCTACACTAAAATTAAATTTGACGCTAGTTTCGTCTCGTTTTGATACACTAAATGATGTTATATTAGCATATCTTGGTATAGTTGGTAGCCAGTCTCCACCGCTACCGCTCGTATCACTATAACCGTATAACCAACCGCTTAGACTAGCACCAAAATATTTATTACCGTCGCTGTCGTGCGGTATATCAATACTACCACTTGCTAGTTGGTGGTCTCCATTTGTAGTTAAATTAGAAAAAGTACCACCGCCATATACAGTAGTACCGTTTATTACAACACTATTTAATTTAATAGCATTACTATACCATTTATCATTATTGGATATATTTAAACCAGCTTGCCAGTTTAAAGTAGTATAGTTTCCAGCTATATTTTGACTTGCGACTTGCCAATTAAGATAAAATTTAGAATTTTTTAACGTACCCGTTTCGATTCTACCACTATTAGCCATATATTACACCTCCTCGGTAGTTGGTACAAAAGCCCAACCTTGTAAACTACCAGTTGTAATTGGTACTATTTTTATTGGAGGCATTGACATTTGTTTTTTAGCCTTTAATTTTTCAACCTCAGTAGTATCTTTGTTTAGACTAAATACTTTAGTGACAGTACCATTAACATTAGAGTATCCCGCAAACTCTAAAGGAGACATTACGGTATAATCTCCAAGATATACACTTGATTTAATTAAAACACCGTCTAAATTGATATTAACTTGGGTGTTCATTACCTCCCCGCTGGCTTGTTGCCATTGTGTTTTATATTCTCCAACGGATAACATATTATCAGTAAACGTTGCGTCACTATCAGCACTACCGTAAAACTCTATATCAAAATACTCGTCTTTAGGTAATATAGCTTGTAAGGTATATTCTTTATAGTAAGCACTTTCGCCAATAGGTATATTTATTATATACTCGTCAATAGAGTTAAATAATTTAACGTAACAACTACCAGTTGTATTTTTCTTTATTTTTGTACTAAAAGTATAGTACGTTTTATTAGGGTCGTTATCGTCACTTACTCTAACTTTTACACGTTGTTTAACTGTTTTATCATTTAAAGTAAATACGTGACCACTTAAACCACCATTAGCCATAGCCTCAGCACTAGCACTTATAACTAAAGTACCAGCTCCGCTTGTATCCCAGTTAGTAGGGTTACCCTCATTATCATAAGCAAACATAACACTATTTTTAATTAAGTTAGCTCCACCGCTGTTTTGTACTGACTGTACAATGTTATTTATATCTTGGTGTATTTGAGTAAAGTTTTCGTGTACGATTCCGTCCTCTTCGTACATATCAGTAACTAAAGCGTTTATCTCTTGTTGCTGTTTATCCGTTATGATTTCAGTATTTTTAACTCTTTTAGCTATTGTAGTAGCATATTGATACTGTGTTTGTGTTTTAGTTTCAGCTTTAGTTTTTAATACCTCTTTAACTCCTCCGTCAATAGTTATTGTGATGTTAAATATAGTGGTATTAAATATATCTCCCTCGTTATTTTCAATATCAATATTGTCGCCAATTTCATACCAACCTAAACCCTCAGTATTAGCCTCAAACGGATAATATTTAATACCGTGCATAGCATTATAAATTGGCGTCATAGCATTGTCACGGTCTTTATCAATAATCTCATTATTTGATATTTTCCATTCGGTCAAACCATTTTCGGTTATACTTTCCTCGTCACTCATATAAATATTATCATTTTGAGGCTCACGAGCAAGCACAACGCTGTTGATTTCTCCATACATCGGCTCAAGTTTTAATTTCATTAAATTATCATAAGTCAAGCTCTCGTTAGTTTCGTTAATAGGTTTAAAATATATTTTATTATCACTTGTTATTATAACTGTCGTACAAGTAACTTGAGCTATTTGTTGTAATATATCACGATAAGTTATTCCGTCTATATTACTCCATAAATCTTGGGTTATCTGCCAATTATTGTGTACATCAAAACTGGCATTTTCTACCGCCATACCAAAATTATGACAAAGTAAAACTGTATAATCATACAAACCTATTGGATAAGTAATATTTAGCGGTATTTGGTATTGAGTCATAGCTCTTATCATACCGTCGTATCCTACTATATTTGTTGTACCAGTATCTTTACTCGTTGTAATTTCAGTTACTAAAAAAGTACCAAAATCTAGGTACTCATAGGTACCGCTAGGCAATTTAACACCAAACCCAGCGTGTACCCATTGACCTAGTATATTGTGTTCTCCAATATACTTAGCCTCTAATTTTCTCATTGTTGTTTTACACAAACCACTATCAGCACTAATTTTAAATTGTATCAAGTCGTTATCGTCTCTAATATCTACCGCATTATTTCTAATATACGCTTGTATTTGTTTAACTGGCTGTTTCATAGCTTGTTTAAAATCATTACTTACACTTAACATTATTTAGTACCTCCTTTTAGAGACTGGTACTAAATTAACCTCAAAAGGTTTATAACGTCCTTTTGCTTTATTATCTAGCTCTATATCATAGTCGCTAGCATAGTATTGAGTACTTACAGTAGCTTGTATTCTAACATCAAACCAAGTAACAGTAAAAAAGTCTTGGTCTAATATTTGGGTTAAGTCAGCCATTTGCTGTTGAGTAGTATAGTTAATTTTCATTTTAATTTTAGGAAAAATACCAATAAGGGTAGCTCTAACGTCTCCGTTCATATTCCTATCAGCATTTTTCCACAATTTACTACGACCAATTTTGTACGTAACTAAGTTATCAAAACTTTGGTTATTTATTGTTACTAAATCTCCCGTATATATCATAAGCTAAATGACACCTCCCCGTTAGTTTCAAAAGATTTTTCTTTGACTCCGTCAATAACTTTATCAAGTATTGTATCCTCGCCAATTTTTACGACTAATTGTATAGGACTACCAGCATTACCTAGTTTGTCGGCTAGTCTATCAGCCATTAACTCTAAGCCCTCAGTATTTCTATCTAAAGGCACGATAGCCTCACGTCCAGCCTCTCCTATTAGAGCGGTTGTTGGTTTATCAACTATACCACCTTGGGCTAACTTAGGTATTTTAGGTATATTAAAGCCCCATTTTTTACCACCAATAACTGGTACCCAGTCCGGTACATCAAACTTAATTTTATTAATACCAGCAATAAAGCTATTAAGTACATCTAGTATCGCATTGATAACACCTTTAACTACACCAGTTAAAGCGTCCCATATACCAGTAAATATACTTTTAACTCCGTCCCAAGCTTTTTGCCAATTACCAGTAAATACTCCAACAATAAAGTCAATAATACCTCTTAGTACTTTTATGATTCCACCTACAACGTCACTTATAACACCTAGTATAGTACCCATAATACCAACTACTAAGTTACTTATATAAGCCCACGCTGGAGCTAATTTATCAATTAAGTACATAATTATTGGTTGTATAAATTTGTTATATATTTCTAAAGCTCCATTTACAAGACTAGCTATAAAGTTACCAATTTCTTTAACTAAGCCTTTTAAGTGTTTATCCCATAACCAACTTAAAGTCTCTAAAAAAGGTGTGATTATTGGGTTTAATACATCGTCCCATATTTTTTGGAAAAGAGCTATTGTTTTAACCGCAAACTCTCCTATATTATCAATAAGTGGTTTACCGTGTTCGTTCCATAGTTCTAATAGAATACCGCTAAAATCAGCCCAAGCTTTAGTCATATTTTTAATAGCTGGGTCGAGAGCGTCTTTCCACATAGAATTAAACAACTTATTAACACCACTTATAATAGGTGTACCCCAAGTTTGGATACCTACGCTTAAATCAGTCCAAAAAGCCGTCCATAATAAGCTCATATTTGTAAGTATTGTACTAACATCTAACTCGATATTAGACCAAGTCATTTGTAGATTTTCCCATAAACTAGTACCTAAGGTAGTCCAATAATCAAATAAAAATTGTCCGTATGTCATTGAAAAATCAACAAAAGCTTGCATTGGCTCACTACTCCATACGTTAGCTAATATTTGACCAACACTACCAAAAATACCTTTTAGATGTTCAGCTACTTGGTCGGCTTTACTTGATACACCACTTAAACCTTTATCAAAACCACTCAAGTCAATACCGCTTAGGTCTCCACCAACAGCACCTCCACCGCCAGTATCTCCACCTCCGCCACTACTTGAGTCGTCTTGTTCTTTTAAAACGTTCATCTCGTCAAAAGACGCTAAGCCGTGTAGCTCTTTATTAAGTTTTTTAGCTGAGCCAGTAGCTTTGTCTAAGCCTTTAGATGTAGTACCGCCACTAGTACCTAAACTAGTAAGCGATTTATTGGTTTCGTCTATTTTCTTTTTAGTTCCACCGCCAAAAAGACTACTTATACTACTAACAGCCCATACGCAAGCTTTAACAAAACCAGTTATATAAGGTATAACGCTATTAATTGCTTTAGCTATACCTTGGAAAAAGCCAGCGATGTTACTTTGACCTATTGCGTTCATAATTTCCGCTAGTCCTCTAGTGATAGCTGTTTTAACGTTTAGCATAGATGTACTAACACCACCAGTACTATTACGGGCTTGCTCTTCAAAACTTGCAAAACCATTAACACCTTGTTTATTTAGCTTTGTCATTGTAACCATAAACTCGTCCATACTTACCTTACCAGTACGTAAAGCCTCTCCAAGTTGGCTAGCGTCAGCGTATCCCATAGCCATACCTACTTGTTTAAGTTGAGCTGGCATAGCCGTCATAGCTGTACGCCACTCCATCATATCCGGTTTACCTTTAGCGTAGGCTTGGCTTAATTGCTCTAAAGCTGATTTTTGAGTTTGCATATCCGCACCACCACTCAAGATAGCATTATTAAGAGCCAAAAACATCTCAGTACTTGCTTTAACATTACCGTTGGCACTTGTAAAACGTTGTACTGACATAGTAGCGTCGTCTAGTGTTGTTGGTAAACCAACTAAAGCGTCGCTTAGACGTGTCATTGATTTTTGGGCGTCCTCTTCGCTTATTCCTAAATTACTCATAACTCTAGGAAAATTGTTAAGAGCGTCTAGTCTTGTAATAGCGTCGTCCATATTACGACTTATAAGACTGATTCCAGTTGCTAGTAGTTTAGTAGCGATGTTACCTTTTAATACAGCTTTAACCATATTACCACTTGACTTACTGGCTTGCTTTTCTAAGTTACCTACCATTTTATTGGTATTTTGTATCTCTTTACGTAAGTTATCAGTATTAGCTGTTATAAGTACTTGTAACTCTTCAACTGTCATTTATAACACCTCCCATTTTTATTGTGTTACGACGAGCTTGTTTTTCCATTTGCTCGTCAGTCATTGGCTCTAGTTCGGTGTTTTTTTCTAAATACGGCTTATTAGGATAATGTCTTGGGTCATTAAAAGCATAAGCCACATATTTACCCAAGATATAATTTAAGCCGTCTATTTCTTTAATACGTTGTTTTTCTTTTTGGTTATAAACTCTAACATATTTCATATATTGCTTAACATCTAAAGACCAAAAATAATGGAGGTCAAGACCTATTCTTATAGCGTCCTCCTCCAAGTCTCGCCACGTATCGCCGAAAAACTTTACATCTCGTCTATTATTTCTTTGGCTTGAGACATCTTGTCTTTTATCGCTTGTCTCATTTTCGCCACGTCTACTTGGCGAGATAAAAAACCCCCGTTAACTAAAGCCTCCATAATATCTAAGACTAAATTATCCTTATCGCTTTCCTCTAAGTATTTATCAATAACGTCCATAGCTACGGCTTTACTTACACCGTGTTGTCCGTCGTCGTTAATTAGTCCTTTTTGTATAAACATACATAGCATACCGATACTAGTATCCGTGATACAATTTTCTATCGGTAATTTTCTCGCTTGTTCTATTTCGTCTACTTTCGTAGCCGTATATTTTAAATTTAATTTTTCCATAATATCCTCCATTTTCTTAGTATTTTTGAGACATCGAGACGCATAATTATACGTCTTTTTATTTTTCGTTGCGTCTCACAACGCTATATTTTTACAAAAATATATAAAAAAAGAGGGAGACCGATATAAACCGACCTCCCATAATGTTATACGCTAGGTGTAGCTGGTGTATAAGTTGGTTTACCACTTATACGTAAGCTAGCCGAAAAAGTAGCTAAACCGTCAGTAGTTTTTTCTCCGTCTTTAAATGACTTAACAAAAGCTGTAAAAGTCCAAGTTGCACCACTTGGATAAGTTACAACCCAGTTTTCTAAGCTTTGAGATTCAGCTAAAGCAAGCATTTTTTCAACTTTAGATTCGTCTTTAATGTTACCAGCTAAAGATACCTCGCCAGCGTCTTTTGACCCAGCTATAAACTCTTTATAATTGTTTGGGCTATCTAAATCAGTAGCGTCAATTTCTTCGCTTTCGACTCCAATTTCGCCAATAGATGTTAAATTAGCTATTGTAGTGTCAGCTGGTTCACTACCACTTTTAACTTTTTTCAAAGTAGTTCCCATAGTTCTAGTAGCTTGTCCGTTCATTTTATTACCTCCTTTTAAGCTATTGTGGTAAATCTACAATTTATATGAAATAGATTACCAGTATTGGGTATGTCGCTTGAGTACGACATCTTGTAATTAATTTGTCGCATAGTTTCCTCAACTTGAGATAAAACCGTACTAGCTGTAACGCTATCCTCAGCCCATATATCAATATTTACCTCTATATCTTGACTAATAATAGTATTATTTAAGTCTAAATTAACGCTATTATCATTAAGTCTAAATACAATAGCGGGTAAATTATTAAAACTAGCGGGTTGAGTTTGCGATACATAGTAATTTAAAGTTTTTAACGCATTGTAAATATCAGTTTTTGGTAAGTACATAACTCATACCTCCTTACTTACATATCTCGCCTAAGTTTTTATCTACTCCAACTTTAAACATCTCTTTAATATGTTTTTTATTTCTTTGGATAGCTGGATACATATAAGGTTGTGCTACTTGCCCCTCAGTTCGGTAAAAGTCCTCGCCATTAGGTGTATATACCCAAGGTGTAGACCTATACGTTAAACCGAGTTTTTTGTTTGGATAAGTACCATTACCTTTACTACCAGTACCAAACTCAACGTATGGAGCGTAGCTAAGGTTTGTGTATACTTTACCTTGTAGCACAGTTCCCGCTTGTAAAACCTTTAAATGTATACTACCAGCTAAATTACCAGTATCTACTGGAGCTAACGTTTTAGCTTGAGCGTGTACTAGCTCAGTCGCCTTGTTCATTGTGTTAACTAAGTCCATATTAGAGATATTATTAAGTTTTTGTATTAGTCTATCAGCGTTTTTAATTTCTATTGTCGCCATTTTGTAGCAACTATAAGGACGTGACTATCTTTTTTAAGCACATCGGTAACATCATAAAAGACATCATTATATTTAATGATGTCTCCTATATTAACCTCTACGTTAATAGATGTAGTTACCGATATATCTATTTGATAATCGAGTCCGTACTCCTCTTGTATCTTTTTACAATTCGCAAAACTTACATTACCGTTAAAATCACTTTTTTTAGTTAAGCCTCGTTTATTTACTCCACCCTCAGCGTCAATAGTAACCTCATTGGTTAATATTTCAACTGTCTTGTCGTAAAATACACTAGCTATCTTGTCCGTCATTGTCTTTGGGATATACAACTTTTATCCTCCTATATCTACTAAGTAAACCAGCAAAACCACTAAACAACTCGTCGTCAGTTGCGGTTGCAAAATACTGTTTTACCTCGTTGGAGTATGATATAGACTGTCCGTTATCGCTAATAGATGTAATAACTTGGTCTACCTCGCCGTTGTTGTCTTTACTAGTACTAGCTTTAGTAAACCCAGTATTAACTATATTAGCGAGTATACGCTCCAAACGAGTAGGTATAGTGTCGCTATTTAAGTAAAGTTGTACTCTATCAATAACCTCGCCTATAACAAAATCAAGTAAATCGTTACCCTCTATTGTTATACTTGGGTTAATTATGTGTAAGTATTCTTTAATTTTAGCGATTAAATCGTCCATATTAACACCTCCTTATTTTTTAGTAGAGACTTATTTTTACTTTTCTAATAATTAAACGCTAGCACTTGTTATATTAGCGTATTTGATTAAGTCCGGCATTATAGCCTTAGTTCCTTTAGAGAAGAATAATTCAAGACCATAGTTGTTAGATAGAGGTATTTTTTCAACATCGTATTCGTCAGCAACTACTGGTTGAGCAACAGCTCCGTCTATCATACAAATAGCGTCTTTAGTTTGTCTATGGTTTGAGAAAATACGTACATTATTGAAATATTTATCAGTAACTCCAGTTAAAGAGTTAGCAACTTCGTTAATATGTAATTTGATAGCTGAGTAAATAGCTGGTTTAACAACTAAAACTAACATATCTCTATCAACTCCGTCAACATAGTCGTTTGTAGTAGTTTCTACATTTAAGATTAAACTTTCTAATTTTTCAATAATATTATCTCCAGTAGTGTTAAAGTTTGTACCCTCACTTACAGCACAAGCAAAAAATTCGCTGTCTAAGTAAGCTTCCATACGTTTAGAGTGGTTACCTTTTCTCTTTTCAGCGATTCCAGTAACTCCGTGTAAACGTAAGTCAGTTTTGTTAAATTCTTCTACGATTTCTTTGTCAGTATCAACATTAACTGTAACTGGTTTGTCGATTAATTTATCTCCTTTACCACCAGCTCTAGCTGTACCTTGGTCTTTAACAGTAGCGTTTACAAAACGTGAGATTTCTACTGACCCAGCTTTAGGGTCTCCACTATAATTTTTATTTTTAATTTGTTCACTAACAGCACCTTTTTGTACTGAGTCAATTACTCCTCCGTATATTTCGCTTAATTTATCTTTATCGTTATCGTTTATATAGATATTTCTTGCGTCAGTTCTTGCCATATATACATCACTCCTTTATAAATTTATTTTAGGCATTGTCTTAATTAAGACATTAAAAAGCAACAGTACCACTATATTTAGGTTTACTGTCGCCACTATCATTATTAGAAAAGTCTTTTGGTGGGTTACCTTTTAATTTATCAGTAACTCCAGTCTCTACTGACTTATTGTAAGTTTTTGCTAGTGTCTCGATTTTTTCGTCCATTTTGGTAGCGTCTAAATCAACTACAAAGTCCACTAAGTCAATAGGGATATTCTTTTTTGCTAATAGCTCTTGAGCTTTTACTCTATTCTCACGTAAAGTTATCTCGTCCTCACGTGCTTTAAGTTCAGCCTCTCGTTTACTTTTAGCCTCCTTTTCTCGTTCAGCCTCGGTTAATTTAGCTTGTCTCTCGTGTTCAGCAATAGCACCAGCCACAGCGTCCTTGATAGACTGTTCGTTTTTTGTCTTTTCAGCTTTTAAACGTTCGCTAATAATACTATTAACCTCGTCTTGAGTAAAGGTCTTACCAGCCTTGTTATCCTCGTTAGTAGGTGTAGTAGCTGTCACTACATCTTGAGTATTAGTTTGTTTATTATCTTCCATAAGATAACCTCCTCCTATCCGTTTAACGCCCGTCGGCTAAATTTTGTATAAAAATAAGAGCCTTTTACAGCTCTTAGTTATACCTTGTTTTAGTTAATTTTTTTGGCTCCTCAATTTCAATGTATATTTTACACTCTTGACCTTGAGTTATTATAGCCTCATAATATTTACTCTTGTCGAGTTGGTCTAACATATAATAAAACTGGTTATTATCGTTAAACCGAGTTATAAACTCGTATTGTTTAGTCTCTTTATTACGTCCCCATAATTCATACATCTTACAACCCTCGATTCGTTCCAATTAGAATAATGTAGCTCCTAAACCTCACATAAGCTACGTGTCTCGCACCAATTTTTATTTATATAAGATAGCAATTAGTATATAATAAAGGAATATAGCCAACTAACAACACAGTATTTATAAGAAAATTACAGGAATATTTAAAAGTTCATTTTGCGAGATTTCCAATTAGATATATCCTCGATAACAAGTATCTCGTCCATATCTTGTTTAATATCACGTCTAACCACCATATACATAGCATATATATTTGGGTCTATGTGAGTTAACTTTTTAGTCAATTCCTCATAATTATAAGCAACCTCTTTTAATTGCCACGAGCCTTGATACTCAACAACATATATTTTGTATATCACATCGTCGCCTCCAATAAAAATAGACGCTTTACTCAGCGTCTATCACAGTCTCTTCATAATTTTTATATAACTTTGTTTGGGTTATATCCTTTTTATCTTTAATAGCCTCTTTAAGTATTTTTACTTTATCCTCATTTGATATATCAAACCACTCATAAGGAAAAGTAGCACTAGGAAATATTTTAAAATATTCTTTTATTAAATTATCCATTATAACCTCCTAAGCTCTTTACTTGCTTTTGTATATAGCCTATCAAGTTCATTATACACCTTTGGTACAGTTTTCTCAAGTACTTTAAGCTCCTTTTTACTATTAGTCATTTTCAAATAAGTAAATTGAGCGTATAACTCAGTCTCCCTCATACCATTTTGTCGCCAATATGCTTGACTATGACTACCAAACAGCTCGTTATTAGCTTTACCTTTGGTTAAACTACTAAACATATCGCACAGTCTATTTGGAGCGTCGTATCTATAATTTTTTTGAGCTAAAAGGTAACGTTGGTATGAAATATCATAATCGCTTACAGCTCCCGTTAATTTTGATACTCGTTTATTTATACTATCTTGGTAGTCTTTTAATGCTTGTGGTAAAACAGCTTTATTATCATTATAATACTCGTCAATTAAAGTAGTTAGATTCCCACTTTTACTTAACTGTCCTACTTTTAATTTTTTTCCTAAGCCAAAGTCAACAGCGTGTCCTACCTCGTGTATACCAGTTCCACTATTTCTATCATTTACTTTATTAGGTAAATATACACCGTTAGTTTGTGGGCTATAATGTGGACTATATCTACCATTATTATATACTTTAATATCTAATTTACCAATATTATTATATATATTTTTATTTTCTTTTATATCTAACTTTATTATGTTATGAGCCTTTTTAAAATTATCTTTAATACCTTTATCTCTTACACTATTAAAACTCCATATACCATTGTTATTTATTTTTAATGTATTATCGTTATATTTTTTAGCCCACTCCTCGTAACTCATATTTGGTATAAGTTCAGTTTCTCCAGTAAAAGGGTTTCTAGCTCTACGTTGTAGTGTTTTTTCCTCTTCTTTTCCTAAGTAGGCTCTTGTTTTTGACCTACAATTAGGGTGTAAGGGAGGATAATTAACTCCCTCCTCACGTTCGCTAAACTCAAACACTTTATTATCCATAACTTGGCATATTTCACTAGTACGACTATCCAAAGTAGCTACAAAAACGTACTTATCTAGTCCTAGCTCTTCGTAAGCCATAGCGTCAGCCTCATTGTTAAAGTGGTTTGTCTCAGTTCTTATAAGACGCTCAGCATAATATTTACTAACACCAAAACGGTCTCGCATTTGTTTAGCTGTACGCTCTATACTTTGACCGCTTAACATAGCTCCACCTAGTATTTGGCTTAAATTATTAGCTAATATATCGGTGTTATCCCATATACGTTGGCTATAATTCTTACCACTCCAACGCTCGTTTAATAAAGCATTTACCATATTATTATCAATAGTACTAAAGTTAAACTCATATCCAGTACCCATTTGGGTATCATACATCGTTTTATAATAACTGTCATTTATAACACCTTTATAACACATTGTATTTTGTAAGTCCTCTTTTGGATATATCATTTTAGCTTTAGCGTATATTTGAGCTTGTAATTGCTCTAGTCTCGATATACGAGATTTATAATTATTTAGTACATATTTATCTAGCCCTTGGCGTTTCATTTGCTCCCAAGTCTTTTTTGTCTCGCTACGTGTAAGTAGTTCTTTAAGTTTTTGAGTATCAATACCAGTCTCTTTACTATAATTTTTATAGATACTGGCTAACTCTTTATCTATATCTCTAAAAGCTTGGTCGTATATATCTTTAACTCTATTTATATACTCCTCGCTGTGTTTTTCAGCCTCGGTAAGTCTCTTTAACGCCCTTTTATCCCAGTAGTTAGATGTTTTCATTTATAACACCTCCTACTCTATAACGTTATCAGTATCCACTTTATTATCTTCCACATCTTCGCTAGTATTTTCCTCATTATTAGCGTCCTCAATTTGGTTATTTTCAAACGCTAGGTCGTATTGGTCTTTAGGCTTAGCCTCGTCCTCAGCTTTTTTAAGTTCCACTATCTCGCTAGCGTCTTTAACAAACGATAATTGACTTACTAGTGTCTCAGCGTCCACATAGTCAGCTAAATTATTAATCATTTGTGATACCTCAAAATCATTACTTGGTAGATTACGTTTAAATACAGCGTCTACCTCTTCTATTGGTACCTCTTGCATTTTAGACATCGTAGTTAGGAAATTATTATATAACTCAAAACGTTCTAGTAAGCCTTTTTCAAAATAACGTTCTTTATTTTTGATATTTTGTTCAAAAGCTAACAATTTATATCTTATTGCAACACCACTTGAGTTACCAACAAAATTAGCGTCGCTCATATTAGGTACCATACTAATTTTGTGTATATCAGTCTCTAAGTTTTGTCTTAATATATCAACTTGTCCCTCGTTAAGTGTTTTAGTTAAATACTCAACTCTACCGTCAGCTGGTATATTAGCTAGCATACGACTAATTTTTAACATCTCAGCTTGGTCGTCGTCAAAGTCCATACCATATAAACATAGTATAGCGTCAACTAGTTGCTCTTTATCATTAACTCTATCACTTTGTAGTAAGTTATATGCGTCTATCAAGCTAATAACTGGCTCAAAGTCTCCTAAAAACTCGGGGTTATTCTTATACTCTATTAGAGGTACTTTTCCAAAAGCGTGGGGCTTTTTCTCGCCTTTTTGATTCAATGTTTTATCAGTACTTTCGTAGTGTATCTCCTCTTTATCGTCTAAGTATATAATCTCATAGTATTTAAACTTTTCGCCCTCAAATATTGCTCGATATATGATTCCAAAAAGTTTGTTGTGTTCTACGGTATCGTCGTATACAATGATAGCGTTCTCATTATCTATTTTACAACTCTTAGGCTCAGCCTCGTCATTTGCATATACATACTCGTATTGGTATCCATATATACCCGTATTTTTAGCTATCTCACTATCTAAGTCATTTATAGTTTGTTTTTTATAAGCGTCTAGGATAGGTTGTATATCGTATTCCTCACTAACTTGGTAGTCAACTGGGTTACCAAGTAAGTATCCAACGTTAGTATCGGTAATATACTTAGCGTGATTAACTACTATTTTATTATTTTTAGCTCCGTCATTTTCTCTAGTACGACTTAATATATCGTGTTTACCCATATAATAATCAGCTAGTCTTTTTAATCTATCTTTACGCTCTTCGTTATACTTTATAACATCATTAATTATTTGATTATTTATCTTTGTGTCCTTTGGTAAAGTATACATCTTTACACCTCCTTTTATAGTCCAATAGGTTTACTATAAACCTTAGGTGTTTTAACACCCTTAATATATTTATTTAAACCATATCTAATAGCGTCTATTGTATGGTTAAATGTATCAACTGGCTCGTTAATATACTCTCCAGTCTTTTTGTCTTTTTTCCAAGTATAGTTTTCTAACTCTTCAATAACCTTATAACAACGCTCGTCTACTATAAGCTCGTATTGTTGTATCCATTGGATACCGTGTATTATTGAGCCTTTACCTTTTTCGGTAGGCTCTATGTTAATACCTTTATCTTTAATCTCGTCAATACTCTTACGCTCAGCACTATCGCCATAACTTTTATCCTTGGCTAGTCCTAAATCAAACATTGTCTCAGCTATCTCGTCGTTTTTCATACCTTTACGTACATACTCGCCACGTACATATATCTTTTTATGTAGTGTATCAATATAACCCCAAACAAGAGCCGACGGGTCGTTTATATAACCAAAATCAAGTCCTATCCAACGACTCAAACCCTCAACCTCTTTATCACTTATAATTTTAGTAGTGTATGTACTAAAGACTAACTTGTCTAAAGTAGCAAACTCTCCCAAAGTATAAATACGATAATATGCGGGGTTTCTATATTGCAACCTCTCCAGCTCGGCTACATACTCAGCACTCAAAAACTTATTGTCTTTATATGTAGTCTTAATTACTTTTACATTTAAAGGTAACTCGCCAACAAAGAAATAGTTATATACCCAGTTCTTTTTAGATATAGGGTTAAACATCAAATATATTTGTGGAAAATCAACCAAGGCTCTAAGACGTAAATTTAACTGTGTAAACTCGTCCTCGGTTAGTTCGGTTGCCTCTTCAACTACTATATCCGTGATTCCGTCTATTGACTTAATTTTTTCCTCGTCGTCTAAGCCTTTAAATATAAAAATAGAGCCATTGGGTAGCTCTATCTCAAAATCACTCCTATTTATCCTACACTCGTCATAATAACCACTATTTCGTAAGTGAGTTATAAATAACGACCATATCGAGTGTTTTATAGTACGTTGTATTTTACGTATTACTAAGACTGTACGTTTATACTTTAAAGCTTTTAATAATACCTTTTGTGTGGCTCCATAACTTTTACCACTACCAGCTCCACCCATATATACCTCAATACGGTGTGAGTAGTCGCTGATACTATTAAATACCCAGTTATTAAATATAGCTGGGTTAAGTTTCCTTGCCATTATCAGTATCCTCGTCTATAAACCAGTCAGTATTAACCTTTTTAACCTCAACCTTTTCAATAAACCCACCTTTAGCTTTAGCTAGTAGCTCACTTGCCTTGATTCTATCAGCGTCTTTTATATTACCGTCTTTAAATGTCTTAGTCCAAAACTCAAATATCTCCTCAAGTGTAGCAATAGTACTTTTTTCTATTTCTTTACTTAGCTTTTGTCTACGTTCATTGATAAGGTCTTTAAACTTTAAGCTGTTTTGGTATCCTATACTACGTAGGTTATTACCAGTATATCCAGCGTTACGTGAGGCGGTTGTATAATCGTTAGTCTTTAAATACTCGTCTATCCAACGCTCTTGTTTGAGGGTTAGTTTGTCTCCAACCTTATACGGTGTAATAGGTCGTTTTGACATAACTACCACCTCCTGAATTATTTTTTACTCTTCTTTTCAGTTTCTTCAATTATTATTTGGTATTTAGTACCGTATAATGTGATAAAGATTTCTCCTTTAGCATTTGGTTTAACCTTAATTACATTAACCATATTATTTACCTCCTTTTTTCTTAGTAGATTTTTTCTTTGGTTTGCTTTCCTCTACTATTTCCTCAACTATTGTATCAACTGTCTTACCTTGTTCGTCAGCCTCTTCAACAATAGCATTGGCTACGGCTTGGACTACCTCCTCAGTAACCTCGTCTTTAATCTCTTCTAGTACTTTAACATAAACTCTATTGTTATCATTTTCTCCAAGTAACACATCTAGTCTATTTTTATCGACAATAAATGTCTCTCCAGCACTAGGTACATATCCTAAGCCCGTATCAGTTACGTTATACTCTTCGTAAGTACTTAACGCCTCAACTTTATATTTCATATTTAACTCCTCCTTATAAGTTGATTTACTTTTATCTAAAATATCCAACCATTTATCAGTACCTATATAACCCTCATACGTTGGTATATTTAAGAATCTATTAACATTTACATCTACCATATCAAACGGCACATAATAACAATTTTTACCCTCAACTAACCCTTGCTCTTTAAAGCTAGGTACCGGTGTTACGATAAGAGGTAAGCCAATAGCCTCGCACTCCCTCGTAAAATAACAGTCGCCCTCACAGTCGCTAAGCTGTACACCAAACCCTTTACCTTTAATACTTTGTATATATGGTCTTATATTTAGTCTTGGTTTAACATATATTACATTTGGGTTATCAATAGCGTTAATATCATTTGTAAATACTAACCATAAATAATTAATACCCGCTTTGTCTAACTCCTCAGCTAGTCGTATCATACGCTCTTTACCTTTTTCTCTAGTTAATCTAGTAGCACTAATTAGATATAAGACGTCTTGTTTATCCTCTTCGGTAAATTCTAGCGGGTTACGGCATAATGTAGGCTTAATACCCGTTAGCTCTTCCCACTCTTCGCCAGCTCCTTTACTAACACATATATATCTTGTTATCTTTGGCTCTATTATAGGTGTTAGTTGGTTAGTTTTAAACATAGCGTGTATAATTTGTATATACTCGTTAGCCTCAATATTGTTAATAATATCCGTCTCATAATTAAAAAAGGCTTTGTTACATTTAATAACATCGCCTTGTTTGTATTTAATAACTCTTACATATTTCTTTACTCTTCTTATTTGTTCAATATTTCCAGTATTATACACAACTGTTATATCATAATCTCTATATTTTTTAGCAAGCTCATATATAAACGTCTCAGTACCTCCAATTACATTAAAATTAGAGATGTAAAATACGTTTTTAGCCTCTATCATTTAACTTTTTATTTAACTCCTCTATTTGGTGTGGAGCGTCTATATCTATTGTCTCGTCATTAATACTTATGTAAGTATCGTCGTTTATATATTGTTTATTTGGGTCTAGTCCATTTAATACTCGGTATAACTCCCAACTAATAGCATAACCTCGCTCAAGTTTACCCTCGTCTTGTAGCTTTTTAGTATCCTCTATACCTTGTCTAAATGTTTTTTGGTCTACTACTATCCAACCAAAAGGCTCGCCCCAGTTTTTGTGTTCTTTATTTCTCGCTATCTCATTACCAATAAAGGTATTGACTTTAGCTTGATAATTGACAATAGTTTTTATCGCTTGCTCGCTATAATAAACGTCGCCGTGTAAATATACGCAAGGTTTATCAGTTGGATAATATGCGTCTATCCAATAACCGTGTATCTTATTATCTTTGTAAGCATAGCTGTTATTGTGTTCTAGTCTAGGTACATTTACACTATCAAAGATAGGGTCGTTAGCACTTATGTATATATTAGTGATTCCATTTTCTTTTAATAGTCTAATAGTTCTATCTACCAAACGCTCGCCTTGTATTACACTTAAAGCTTTAGGCTCTTTAAAGTTTTGGTAGTATCCACCGCACATTATTATATACTCCATAATAAACCTCCTATAAAATTAAAATAGACGCTGTCTTTTTTGCGTCTTATTTCAGTTTATATATTAGCACGATTCTTACTGTATTTTCACTATACATTTAATAGTTACTGTATATATGACTGTACAAACAAGGAAAAACCGCTACAATTAGCGGTTTATATTTGGTTATTATAACCATACACTTTTAATTTATTTACATACTTTTTAATTTTCTTATAGTAATTTTTCCATATTGTTTGAGGCTCAATATCATTTGCAAACGCCACATTATCCACGGCTTTAGTAATATTTATACCTTTATAAGCTATCTCATAGAATAATTGATACTCAATACCAACCATTTTACTTAAACTCTCGCTCATACTATCTAAATATCCTTGGAGCTTGTTAACGTTCTCTTGCTCTTCTTTTATTTGGTCAGCTAAGCTCTTACCGATTCCAACATCTATTATATCGTGTAACTCGTGCAAATAATCAGCCATTTTGTCGTTGTTATGCTCGCCTCCGTCAACATCTAGCTCTTTTATCTTAGATGTAATAGGAAAATACTTACAGTACAGCTTTTCTTTTCTATCCATAAGTATACTCAACCTTGTTTTTGACATCTCTAGCTCGCACTTAGTATTTGTGTAGTTGCGTATATCATACATTATTTACCTCCATTGATAATTATATTATTTATCCTTATGTGTTTATATACAAGTAAGTTATATATACATTGTTTTAATTGTATAAGAGTTTTTACTGGTATGCTTTGATTTATAAACAGTATTTTATCCTTAACATCAAACTCGTAGTTATAAATATTTAAAAACAACATCATTTTATCTATCATTAGTCTCAACATCTCCTATATTAATAACCTCGCCATTTATCATTTGAGCTATACGCTCGGCTCCCTCTTCGGTAAAGTTTCTCATAATTTCTTTAGATAATAATATCTCTCGTATAAACCCTCCAAACTCTACATCAACACTTTTAACATAAAAATTACCCAGCTTTACAACATACATATATTAACCTCCTCATTTATTTGGTATCCGTTCCGTTTTATTCTTTTAATATCCAAGCTAGTAAGACACGTGTTGTATAAAAATACTCTTTTATATTTACCCAACATTTTATAGACTCTAAATCTTATAAAACCGTGTGGGTAACTTTTTACTCTTTTATAATCAAGGACTATATCGTGTCCTTGGACTCTTTTAATTATTTTCATATCTTTTATCTCCTTATTATTTAGTCAACCTCAACCCTCCAATTTTCGGTTACGCTTTGGTTACGCTTTTTAAAAAATGCGTAACCGCCTTTAGCCCTTATTCCACCTAGGTTTGTGACACCTCGGTTACGGAGTTACGCTTTTTTTGGGATTTTATTTTTTTTTTGTTTTATTTTTTATAAA
>JAGCXC010000052.1 GCA_017961515.1 Clostridiales bacterium
CTCTATTTGTAAGTTCTGGATCTATCTCTAAAAATCCTACTGCTGAAATAGTTCCATCATCTTTTTGCTCTAACTTTGGTGTAACCTTCTTTTTTTCTATATATATGGCTCCATCTTTCCTGCTAACCGCTAACTTTCTGTCCACAGTTCCATCTAAATTCCTTACGTTTATAATACTATACTCTTGACCATCATCACTATTCTTCATGTTCCCATATACACTAGTTGCATATTCATTACTATCTATTCTATTTCTAACTAACTTAACTGCATCTCTATCACTTATCTCATCCTTAATTCTCCTCTTGCTAGATGCAAAATACATACCGTTTTTCTTCTTTAACTTATATATTTTCTCTAAACTTCTGTCTATTGCTATTCTCTCTTTAGTATCATCATTGTACTTTTCGTACACATAGCATTCGTCAGTTCCTAAAGTTGTTTTTTCTATTAATTTAACATACTCATTACAAGAATCCATCGCAACTTTCCTTGCCAATTTCTCTTCAGCATAATTAAATTTATCGCTAGCATTTATATTAAACATCTCTTTATTTTCTTGTAACTTTAATCTAAAATGCAATATATCTCCAATAGGATTTAAGAAGAATACTAAATCTCCTCCCTGCATCGCAAAATCAACATTTTCCAAGCCACCATTATATGTTATAGGTTTATCATCAACCATAATTGGCGTTTTCTTTAATCCGTCCTTGATTAGATTAACGATCATTTGGTCTATGTCCTTTTTGGATCCTTTTAAAATATCATAAACGGTCAACTTTTCACCAGTCTCCACATTAAATACATCCGCCTCTACTATTGGAGATTGTTGCTTGTTTATTCTTACTCTGTATATAGATAATATATTACGGAAATTTTGCATCACACGATACCCTGAAGCATAACTAATTCCTTCTTTGTCAATTCGCATAGTCATATCATCTTCTGCTAGCTTTGCATAATCGTTAAATTCACTATTTGCTTTATTCCTATAATACTCATTTATTTTCTCTAATGCAGCATCATTTTTATAATTGGCCAACTGTGGTACCGAAACATGTATACTATACAATACATCACCATTGTCATCTTTTTTCTCATAGGACTTTTCTAAATCAAATATTTCCTGCCAATTTCCATTTTCGTATCCATAATCTAACTCTATGCCTACAAGGCCATTTTCTTTCTGCCATTGTACATTTTCACCTAGGGCCTCAGCCAACGACTCAAGTGAAACATAAGTTCTGTCTTTTACTAACCTTGGTTTTATTTCTGTTTTTTTCTTTATGTTATTTACCACCATATTACTGCTATCAATGGTATATAATATGTCTCTAAAATCCCTTTTTATCCTAACCTGTCTTGCTTCTTCATCCCAAAAAACCTCATATCCTAGATTTTCACATATACTCCTTAAAGGCATCAACAGATGATCTCCTTCAACAATACATTTTTGTGGTATTTTTATTTCATTTTCATCCACATACACAGTGGCACTTTTCGCAAATACAACATTGCCACACATTAACGCTATACCCAGTGCAATCAATGCGCTCTTAAACTTCTTTTTCATAAAACCGCCCTCTCTTAATTTTATTTTTGAAGCTATCCCTTCGCATAAGACGTACTTCTTTTTTTCAATAATATCACATGCTTTACCAAAATACAACAATAATACTAAAATTCTCTTCTTCCTTCAAATGCTTTAGATAACGTAACCTCATCTGCATACTCTAAATCTCCGCCTACAGGTATCCCATGCGCTATTCTTGTTGTTTTTATAGAAAAAGGTTTTAAAAGTTTTGATATATACATCGCTGTCGCTTCACCCTCAACATTGGGATTTGTAGCCAATATCACTTCTTTCACATCTCCACTAGCAACTCTTTTTAGCAACGATTGTATATTTATATCGTTTGGACCAACTCCATTCATTGGAGATATAGTACCATGTAATACATGATATTTCCCCTTAAACTCACGCATCTTCTCTAACGTTACTATATCCTTTGCTTCCTCAACAACACATATAGTATCCATACTTCTAGATTGATTACTACATATATCACACGGATCTGTCTGAGTTAAACTTCCACACACAGAACAATATTTTGTTTTTGCCTTTGCATCTAATATAGACTTTGCTAATTCTTCTACTTTCTCTTTTGGCAAATTAAGTACATGAAATGCAAGTCTTTGTGCTGTCTTATGACCTATACCAGGCAATTTTTCAAACTCATCAACAAGTTTTGCTATTGGTGCCGCAAATAAATCCATCACTCGATTCCCCTTTGCTAAAATAATCCCGGTATGCCTCCAGTGATCTTACCCATCTCTGCTGTAAACATATCTTCAGCTTTCTTTATAACCTCATTCACTGCCACTAATACTAAATCTTCTAACATCTCAACATCGTCTGGATCTAGCACCTCTGGCTTTATTTTTATCTCTAATATCTCTTTCTTTCCGTTAGCCTTAACGTAAACTGCTCCTCCCCCAACTGTGGCCTCTACCTCTTTCTTTGCTAGCTCCTCTTGTTTATTCTCCATATCCTTTTGCATCTTTTGAGCTTGCTTCATTATATTCCCCATGTTTCCAAAAGCACCGAATCCATTAAAACCACCTCTTGCCATTTCTATTCCTCCTATTTTTTTCTTTTAATCTCTCCCATTATACACTATTTTTTTTCTTTTTGCTATAGATTTATATTCCAAACATTTTTGGGGCAATTCACTCTCACCATATCTTTTGTGAAAAGTTTATTGCCCTTTTATTACTAAAAACTTGTATTAATTGTCCTCTACCTAACTAATGTCTTATTTTTCCCATAAAAATTATTGTTTTTTTATATATTCCTTGATTTTGACATTGCTTCATTCCTTAACCGTATATTATTACAACTATTAAGAACTAGTCTTGAAATCTGTTCCCCCATAGCACTGCTAATATCAAACGACCTATCTCTTCTAAGAACATAATTAACATTCGAATTTAAATTTACTCTTTTTCCCATTTCTCTTTGAGGAACTATTTCATTATTTTTAGAAATTATTTCTGTACCTAATATAAGAGCACTAAAACCTGCCCCTGTTATCTCTGCACATATTGACAAAACCACCGGATTTATAAGATCTTTCTTAATTTTAACTCCAATTGCCATAGTAGGAATAAATAAAACCCCAGCAGCTACTTTACCTAAAAGACTTAATCCTTTTGCAAGGCTATAATACTTCATAGCACCCACCACCAAAAAAGGCGTATATGTTCCCATCAAAAGGCACAAAACTATACCTGTTGATACCATAGCTCCTCCCCCTACTAATAACGAAAATAGTAATCCTGCTTTTGCTAATTTTTTAACTAATCTTTCCATTTCATTGACCTCCAATTTACAACCTAAAATACATCTAGTTTATATAACGTCTCTATAACAAATCTACACATATTAGCATCTTTTTACATATGCTATCACAAATCTATTTGATTGTCAATATTTGCGGTTAAAAAAATAGTCCCATTAACGAGACTATCTTTTCTATTAAAATTCTGGTGGAGGGAGATGGATTCGAACCATCGAAGTCATTGACAACAGATTTACAGTCTGCCCCATTTGGCCACTCTGGAACCCCTCCTCATGGAGCTGGTGGACGGAATTGAACCCCCGACCTGCTGATTACAAGTCAGCTGCTCTACCTGCTGAGCTACACCAGCACATTAACCATACCTTACCTGGCGACCCGGAAGGGGTTCGAACCCTCGACCTCTAGCGTGACAGGCTAGCATTCTAACCAACTGAACTACCGGGCCTTAACTAAGTATTAATATGGTGACCCATAGGGGACTCGAACCCCTGTTACCGCCGTGAAAGGGCGGTGTCTTAACCTCTTGACCAATGGGCCATATCGCTAACTTCCAGTCTAGCTTTCGCCGTTCTCTCGAACCGACATGTACCATTCTACAAGAATTCCATGTTAATGTCAATACTTTTTTAAGGAAAATTTTTGTTGTCGTTTGTGGCATCATAATGTTTGAGGTGTAGGTAGAGGAGGATATCACCTACACATACTCATAAACTCAGCTTCATCTATTATTTTCACTCCTAGAGCCATAGCCTTATCTAATTTACTTCCTCCATCTTCTCCTGCCAAAACATACGTTGTCTTGGCCGACACACTACTAGATACCTTTCCTCCATATTTTTTTATTATATCAGACACTTCATTTCTTGAATACGTCGGCAATTTTCCCGTTAACACAAATGTCGCTCCCTTAAATCTTTCGTCCAATATTTTTTCTTTTTTGCTTTCTTGGTTAACACCATTCTTTTTTAATTTATTTATTAGATCTCTTGTCGCATCCTGCTTAAAAAATATCACTACAGACTCCGCTATCTTATCTCCCAACTCATTTATATCCATTATTTCTTCTTTTGTCTTAGTAAACAAATCTTCTATATTATTTATATTATTTGCTAATATCTGTGATGCCTTTTGACCCAAATGCCTTATACCAAATCCAAATAAAAGTCTATCTACATTACTATCTTTAGATTTTTCTATTGATTTTATCAAATTGTCTACTGATTTTTTTCCAAAGCCCTCCATCTTAGATATATCTTCTCTTTTTTGATAAAGCTCGTATATATCTGATATTTCCTTTATATACCCATTATCATAGAGCGCTTTTACTACCGATGTTCCCATACCATCTATATTCATAGCATTCCTTGATACAAAGTGCACTATACTCCTTAATACTTGTGCACTACACTCTATGCCAGTACATCTGTACGCTACTTCTCCTTCTTCCTTTATTACATCTGCACCACATACTGGACACTTTTTAGGCATAACAAATTCTTGCTCATCTCCAGATCTTTTGTCCAACATTACCTCAACTACTTCAGGTATTATATCTCCAGCCTTTTGTATAATTACAGTATCCCCTATACGAATATCCTTTTGTATAATGTAATCCATGTTGTGCAATGTCGCCCTTCCAACAGTGCTTCCCGCCAAATTAACCGGCTCTAGTATTGCAACTGGAGTTATAACACCTGTCCTTCCTACACTAGCTTCAATATCCTTTAGTTTAGTTGTCTTTTGCTCAGCTGGATATTTATACGCTACCGCCCATTTAGGTGCCTTTACTGTGGATCCAAGCTTTTCTCTTTGCTCTAACGAATTTACTTTAACTACAGCACCATCTATCTCAAATGGTAGGCTATCCCTAGTAGCTCCTATTTCTTTTATATAATCAAGTACTTCTTGTATATTCTTACATTCTTTATAACCTGGACTTACTTTAAATCCTTGCTTTTTTAAATACTCAAGCGTTTGAGTATGTGTCTTAAAATTATCTCCCTCTATTCCCTGCAAATTAAATATAAATATATCTAAATTCCTTACCGCTGCAATTTTAGGATCTAATTGTCTTAGTGAACCCGCTGCAGCATTTCTCGGATTTGCAAAAAGATTTTCTCCATTTACTTCTTGCATCTCATTCAATTTTTCAAAATTTTTCTTTGATATAAACACTTCTCCCCTGACACAAAGATCCTCTACCGCTTGTTTTAGTTTTAGCGGAACAGATTTTATGGTACGCACATTTTGAGTAACATCTTCTCCTATGCTACCATCTCCCCTTGTTGCTGCCTCTACCAATACTCCATCTTTATAGCTTATCGAAACCGACAATCCATCTATCTTTTTTTCTACAACATATACCGGTTGTTCTCCTAGCTCACTTTGTAGTTTTCTATCAAATGCCTCTAGCTCATCAAAACTAAATACATCCGACAAACTTTGCATTTTGTGCTTGTGTACAACCTTTTCAAACTCATCTAACGGCTTTCCTCCTATTCGTCTTGTTGGCGAATCATCTGTTATGTACATTGGATTTTCATTTTCTAAGTCTTCTAATCTTTTGTACAACTTATCATACTCAAAATCTGATATCTCTGACACATCTTCCACATAATATTTGTGACTATAATAATTTATTTTTTCTCTTAGCTTTAAAATTTCTTCCTGTATCATCTATCCCAAGCCTTTCTACTTTTAATATCTTCTTTTTGTTTTTTGCCATTCCCCTCATACAAAACATCATAACCAATAAAGATATAACAAACCAAAATGTCCCCCATACTACAGCAGGCACTCCTGTTACATCATACAATATCTCTGTGTCTCTTATTCCTATCTCGTTATTTGCAATCCCTTTTAGTAGATCTACTTTTAGCGCAACAATTGGCAACATATCCTTCATAAATGTCTCGTACATGCAATACGCTATACTAGATATTCCTATTATGTCACCCATCCACTCAAATATCTTGTCGCTATTTATAATATATGCTATTATTGTTATTATTGAAAATATAATAACATATAAAAATGATGCTGGTATCTTCTCTACATATATCAACGATATTAAAACCCACACAGATACTAGTCCTAAGCTATATCGCCTAAACTTTAAATTTCTTATACGTAGTATCAATATAGAAAACATCAAACTCATTATGTATCCGCCATTTGCTATTATGAAAGTCCAAAACCTCTCATTTGTCACCGGTATAGTGTGACCCACCTCGCTTAACGTCAAGTTTACTTGAACGCTATTTCCAAAAAACATCCACATCATTAGAGCATGTCCTATTTCATGCACAAATATTGCAACAACCTTTATTGGCTTTAAAATATACGTGCCCCAAAGTATTAACATTGAACTTAACAAAAATATATACCGGATTACTCTAGTCAAACGAATCACCCTTTTTTAGTCAAAAGCAATAAGCAAAAGTCAATCAAGGTTTTCTATAAAATCTTGCACGTCGTATACCTAGTGCTAATACACACAGACCTTATATGCAAATCCTTGCGTATCACCGGCAAACTCCAATCGACACTTTAACTCACACTTAAAATTAATATCCCTACTGCTTATTGCTTACGATTATTATCTAGCTTCTACTTTTCTTCACTACGATATATCTTAAATAGATAATATATATCAGCTATCACTATCATTACATTTGTTAATGCCACTGGATATGACTTGTTTAATAAGCTATACACTACAAACATTGCAGATGCAATTAAATTAAACCATCTAAGCTTCTTCATATCCAACATAACTAGCGACACTACACATAATACACTAGCTAAATATCCCATACACTCAAGATAAATATTCATAACAATCCCTCCTATTAATCTTGTAGACAATGGTATTATTAGCTTTTACACCAACTACTCCTTGTCTTTCTCTTCTTTCCATTTGCACACCGAAAACTAAAACTCTGCATTATTAACTGTTCTAGGAAACGGTATCACATCTCTTATATTTGACATACCAGTAATATACATTATAGCTCTCTCAAATCCAAGCCCAAATCCAGCATGTCTAGTCCCACCATATCTCCTCAAATCAAGATACCAGCTGTAATCTTCCCTCTTTATGTTAAGCTCTTCCATTCTCCTCTCTAATATATCCAATCTTTCTTCTCTTTGACTTCCTCCTATTATTTCCCCAACTCCAGGAACCAATAGGTCTGTTGCTGCAACAGTCTTTTGGTCATCATTCAATCTCATATAAAATGCCTTTATATCTTTTGGATAATCAGTCACAAACACTGGCTTTTTAAATATGTACTCTGTTAAAAATCTCTCATGCTCTGTTTGTAAATCCAAACCCCACTCTACTGGATATTGGAAATTTTCTTTGCTGTCTTTTAGTAACTCTATTGCCTTGGTATATGTTATCCTTTCGAATTTTGAGTTTACTATATTTTTCAACCTATCCAACAACCCCTTGTCTATGAAGTTGTTAAAAAACTCCATCTCCTCTTTTGCATTATCTAAACAGTACTTTATTATAAACTTTAACATATCCTCCGCAAGATTCATATCATCCTCTAAATCTGCAAATGCAATCTCTGGCTCTATCATCCAAAACTCAGCTGCATGCCTTTGTGTATTAGAATTCTCTGCCCTAAATGTAGGTCCAAACGTATAAACGCTCCTAAACGCATGTGCATATGTTTCTACATTTAGCTGGCCACTAACTGTTAGGTTTGTCTCTTTACCAAAAAAGTCGTTACTATAATCTATTCTACCACTTTCGTCCTTTGGTAGATTTTCCATATTAAGAGTAGTTACTCTAAACATCTCTCCCGCACCTTCACAGTCGCTTCCTGTAATTATTGGTGTATGTACATATACAAATCCTCTCTCCTGAAAGAACTTATGTATAGCGTATGCAACTATAGATCTAATTCTAAACACAGCCGCAAACGTATTAGTTCTAGGTCTTAGATGCGCCACTGTCCTTAAAAACTCAAACGAATGCCCCTTTTTCTGAAGCGGATAATCTTCTGCAGACTCTCCCTCTACTTCAATATTTTTTGCTTTTATCTCAAACGGTTGTTTTGCATCCGGTGTATTCTCAAGTATCCCTCTTATCCTTAGTGCAGTACCTACCCTAAGTTTTTCTACTTCTTTGAAGTTGTCAATTTTCCCTTCTTCAAATACTATCTGAACTCCTTTAAAAAAACTTCCGTCATTTAGTTCTATAAAACCAAACACTTTAGAACTTCTGATGGTTTTTACCCATCCCGAAACACTTATCTCTTGGCCTTCAAGAGAATCATGTTTCTTGTACAACTCCTTAAACAAAATATCCATACCCTTTCCTTCCTCTTCTTCTAAATATTTTCTATGGTAACCTCCAATATAACAACATCTTCCAAAGGTTTATTGTTGCCATACGATGACACCTCTACATTAGCTATCTTATCTACTACCTCTATACCTTCATACACCTGCCCAAAAATTGTGTGCTTACCATCTAAGTGTGGCGTTCCTCCGTACTCTACATATTTTTTCAACAAATTCTCATCGAAATTCATTTTCTTTAAGTATGTGATAAGCCCCGGCTCTAATCTTTTATTGTGTACAATAAAGAATTGGCTTGTATTAGTATCTGGGCCCCTGTTTGCCATAGATAATGCACCCCTGTAATGATGCACTTTATTGCTAAACTCATCTTCGAAAGGTATATTCCATATACTGTCTCCTCCTGCTCCTGTTCCAGTTGGATCTCCTCCCTGTATCATGAAATCTTTGATAACTCTATGGAATGTTACCCCATTGTAATACCCTTTGTTTGCTAGTCCCACAAAATTTTCAACTGTCTTTGGTGCAATATCTTTAAACAGTCTGATCTTTATGTCTCCATGGTTAGTCTTCATAACCGCCACAGTGTCGCCTTTCTTAGGTTCCTCAAACTGATACTCAACTTCTTGCTTTCTCTCTTCTTGCAATTCTTCCTTTAGTGTATCGTTCGACATTGTCTTAAAAGTATCTTTTGCACTCGCTAAACATCCTGTACACAAACATGACACGCTCAACAATATAAGCAAACCCTTTTTCACAACAATCCCCCCATATGTATTTGTTGAAACTCACATATCAACTCATTCTATTATACCAAATTTTTTGCGTTTGTGTATACGTTACCAAAAAATTATCCTGACAAACTTAAATAAGGAAAAATACACAAAAATTCAACTATGCTTGGCATTATTTTCGTTTGTTTTTTACATTTAAAAAAGTTCACTTTTCGTGTACAATTATTGTAGTGTAACATATGTAAGGAATTTTTGGATTTAAGGTATATGTTTATTCTGCGGCTTGTCCGAGAAAATGTTTTTATGTGAGGTGGTAATATTATGTCAGGCATATCCAGTACTACAAAATCCCTTGACATTGAGGTGAATCTTAATGGTACTACTCCAAGAGAATTACCTCTAGACGTAAAAAATGGAAAAAACACTCTTGTGTTAAATAATAAAAGGATCAATAAAGGTAAAAGTTTGACTAGGCTTGTCTGTTTTAAGGATTGGTCTGCGCGTGCTTTTGCCGGTTCGTTGGCTATTTCTAAATCTTTAAAACAAACATTAGGAAAAACTAATTCTTTCGCTGATTATATTGGGAAATTAGGTAATAATGTTTTACTCCCAGTTGATAGTGCACTATCTGTAAGTACATATTATTATAAAATTGAATCTTCTATTGGCACCGACAAAAGATTGACAAAAATAAAAGAAGATTTTTCTAAGAACAAATTTTCATCTAAAGTACCAGATACATTATCTCAATTGCAAAAAGAAAAATATTCTATTCTTTCAGACATTGACAGAATAGAAAAAGATATACTTGTTAAATCTACAGAACTTAGTAAACAACAAGAACTTCTTTCTAAAGAACAGTTGGAACATGATATAGCATCTTTGAATGAAGCTCTTAAAAACAGGAAAAATGAGCTTAATCATTTAAATGAGTATTCACTGATTTTGGATCTAAAGGATTCTAATAAGAGTAAGCTACTTAAAAACTCCTTAGCATTCGTTAACTCGTGTATAACTTTTGCTGTTTTCGTTACAGCCTCCGTGTCTACTCTTTCAGGAAACTTGTTTGTGGCTCTTCCTAGTAGTCTTTTGTTTCTTTTAAAGAAAGATACTTTAACTTATACTAACTTGATATTTAACTTTTCTAGTCTTATATCAAAGTTTTTTAAGAAATTAAAAGATTTTTATTTCCAAAAGATCCAAATAAAAAGATCTTCTGTTTTGTTGAAGAACATTGAATCTTTAAAAGATTCTGAATTGATTTCTTGTTCTACACTAGGCACAATTGCTCTAGAGAAATCTGATTTTGATATGTTGGAAAATCATTTTGGTTTACCTAATTCTGGACCTGTTCATGATGCCTTCTATAACATAGGTAGATTTTTTGTTACACAGGAACAAATTGAACTTATTAGTGATTTCTTCAAAACAGTGAACTCTACCGATTTATCTGATTTAGAAAATACTTTTATAACTGACTTAAATAACCACTTAACTAATCAAATATCTCTTTACAGAGAAACTGTTAATCTTGTAATTGCATCTAGGTTAGGAGAAAAACCTTTGTCTTTTGATAACTTTAATGTACTTTCTGAATGTGTAGGAATAACTAAGGATATGCAAAATATTTTATCAGGTATAGGAAATCGCTTTATGTTGCCTAGTGAAGTAGATAAAGTTGATAATTTCTTGGTTGAAGTTAAATCTAAACGTAATTCTATAAATAGTGCTTATCATGCTAAGTTAGACAATATAATTGACAATCTTTCTAGGCAAATTTCCGTTTATAATAGTTCGGTTTTATCAAGTAACAGTAACACTAGAAAGATTTTAGATATGAATGATATATATTCGGCCTATAGTATTATGCTTAAAGCTAAAGAAGAAAATTCTTTTTTACTAACTCAAAGCTGGGTTAATAGATTTTCAAAAGGAAAATTTTATTCTGCTAATTCAGCCTATACATTAAAAGTTTGTGAGTCATTAGAGTCTAGCTTTTCATTGTCTTACTCATTTAAAAAAGAACATTTTCACGTTAAAAATGATCAATGGGGAATCATTTGGAAATTGTTCCACCCTGAGCGTACTTATGACAAGCATCAATTGAAAAAAGCTAATCATACATTTTTGTTAAATTTACTCTCAAATATAGATCTGGAAAGACTTAAATTCAAAAAGGATGGAAAACAAGTATCTATTAAGAATCTTGATATACATGATGACGCTCAAACAATACTTGAAGCATATGATTACTATCGTCAAACTGAACATGTTTATACTTATGTAGATGCTTGTATAGCTGGAAAACTTAACGATTCAAGAAATTCCTTTATACGAAAACTACAATCGCATCTTAAAAAACCTGAAGAATCTGCAAAATCAAGCGCTACAAATATATTATTAAAAAATCTTAGTGCTTAATTAATTTGATACCCTATCGTAGTTACGATAGGGTATTTTTTTGATTTACGTTGTCTTTCGAATTTTAGTTCTTTGGTGCGAATACCTTAGTTACTACCTTTTATACAAACTCTTACATTTGTATTATCTGGTTTAAAGTCTATTTCCATGTTTGATATGTCTATCCCCCTTCTTTCTAAGTTCATTGAAAGTTCTCTTCTTATATTCCTTAGCACATCTTGATACACATCTTTTTTTTCTTTGTTCAAGTTTCTGAAAAGCTCCTTCCTTATACTACCCATAATTTCATTTTTAATTTCTGTGAAAAAAGACTTAGCAAACATATTCCCTTCCTCCCTAAAAATCTATTTACAACCTCCTCATTTTGTATTTTACATTATTTGTTATGATTTGTATATATTTACATTTAGAAAAAAGGGATTTTTTTATCGTCATACTATCTAATTATCCGACAACATTTGCTTTAACCTAGCTATGTTATCTCGTATTGATGCCGCTTTCTCAAAGTCTAAATTTTTTGACGCCTTATTCATATCTTTTGTAAGTGTCTTTATCATATCTTCTATATATTCCTTTTCCACCACTGTATCATCACAATCCTCATCCTGTACTGGTTTTGAGAGTTCTATAACATCTCTTACCTTCTTTTTTATTGTTTTTGGTGTTATGTTGTGTTGTTCGTTGTACCTAAGCTGTAAATATCTTCTTCTATTCGTCTCACTAATTGCACTACGCATAGAATTAGTCATAACATCCGCATACATTATCACTCTACCTGATACATTTCTAGCCGCCCTACCTATTGTCTGAATTAGCGATGTATAAGACCTTAAAAATCCTTCCTTATCAGCATCTAATATAACAACTAAACTAACCTCAGGTATATCTAATCCTTCTCTTAAAAGATTTATACCCACCAATACATCAAACTTACCCAAGCGCAAATTCCTTATTATTTCAACTCTCTCTAATGTATCTATATCTGAGTGAAGATATTCTACCTTTATATCTAGATTCTGTAAATACATTGTTAAATCTTCTGCCATTTTTTTAGTAAGAGTTGTCACCAAAACTCGTTCTTTTTTTTCTACCACAGCCGCTATTTCCCCTATAAGATCGTCTATTTGATTTTTTATTGGGCGCACCAAAATCTCTGGATCAACTAAACCTGTTGGTCTTATTATTTGCTCAACTATATTACTAGAAATATCTTTTTCATAACTTGCTGGTGTCGCACTAACATATATAACCTGATTTATTTTTTTTTCAAACTCATTAAATTTTAATGGTCTATTATCAAATGCAGATGGAAGTCTAAACCCATATTTTACAAGTGTCTCTTTCCTTGCTCTATCTCCATTATACATGCCTCCTATTTGAGGAACCGTAACATGCGATTCATCTATTATTAATAGGTACTCTTTGGGAAAATAATCCATCAATACATATGGCGCACTGCCTTCTTCTCGTCCACTAATGTGCCTTGAATAATTTTCAATCCCCTGACAAAATCCTACTTCTTGCATCATCTCTATGTCATAATTCGTCCTTTGTTCCAACCTTGCTGCCTCTAAAAGCTTTCCTTCTTCCCGTAGCACATTAAGTCTTTGTTGTAACTCATTTTCTATAGATGATATTGCTACCTTCATTTTCTCTTTTGTCGTTGCATAGTGGGATGCTGGAAATATTGCAACATGATTTCTAGTTGATATAACTTTTTTCGTTATTGGCTCTATATCAGAAATTTTCTCTATTTCATCTCCAAAAAATTCTATTCTAATTATCCTCTCCGATGTGTTAGACGGGAAAATTTCCATCACATCTCCCTTAACCGAAAATCGCCCTCTCTTTAATTCCAATTCATTTCTAGTATACTGAATCTCCACAAGCTTCTTTATTATTTCTTCCCTATCCTTAACCATTCCAACCCTAAGCGACAACATAAGATCCGTGTAGTCTTCCGGATCCCCTAAACCATATATACACGATACACTGGCTATTATTATTACATCCCTTCGTTCAAATAGTGCAGCTGTAGCCCTATGCCTTAGCTTATCTATCTCCTCATTTATGGATGAATCCTTCTCTATATATGTATCAGTCGATGGTATATACGCCTCTGGCTGATAATAGTCGTAATATGACACAAAGTACTCAACACAATTATTCGGGAAAAATTCACAAAACTCAGAATATAGCTGCGCTGCCAACGTTTTATTATGTGCAATAATAAGCGTTGGCTTCTTTACCTCTTTTATTATATTTGCCATTGTAAATGTCTTTCCTGATCCTGTAACTCCCAATAATGTCTGGTGTTTTAACCCTTTATTTATACCATCAACTAACTCTCGTATTGCCTTAGGTTGATCACCTTTTGGCTCATAATCTGAAACTAAATCAAACATATCTACCTCTCCTAAACATCTAAATCAAACCAGTCATGCTCCCTTAAAGATATTCTATACCTACTCTTCTCCCTTAGTCTACGATATGATATCCCTTCATACTTAGGTGTCTTTGGCTCCTCTTTTTTTATATATTTCCTTCCTTTATATTTTTCATTCATTAACAACACATACTTTTCTATAAGTCGCCTGTATACTCTATTCTTATACATATGTTTTTGGCACAAGCTATATTTATCATCACATCTCGCACTATCTAATACAATAAAAACTCTTTCCGATCCTATTGTACCAAATGGCGATTTATACAAGACCTTCTTGTCTGTATTTATCGATTCTTCAAACGGCGATTTGTAAACTTTTTTAGGTTCATTATTTTGATCTTCCTTTTTATTTTCAATCTTTTCTTCCTTTTTAGCTTTCGATTCATCTTTTATAATCCAGTTGTAGTTGTAACCCCGTGTCATACCTAGTTTGGGCACAACGCCGTCAACTGGGCAATACTGCAAAGGTTGCTTTTTCTTTATATTTCTCTCTTCTCTTTTCTTCCTTTTTTGCAATCCTTCTTTTATATATATTACCACACAAATACAAGCAATGCACGCACACAATTCCAATAAATAATATTTTATTATTCCTGGGATTCTTGCTCTTGCATAATGCGACGCAAACGCTAATAAAACAATCTGTAACAAAACCATACGAATTATAGCCCGTCTTCTTTTTTTAGACGTATTCTTTTTTTTCACTTTTCTTGTATTATTCGCCCCCAAAATTTACACCCCGTTTTTAAAAATTTTACCCCTATATATTATGATACCACATAACTTCAACAAAATCCCCTATGTTTTTGCATATTTTTTCTAAATTTAATAAAACTTTTTTACGATATATATGTAGACTTGACTCTACAAAAATAAATATCACAAAAAAACAGTATAATAAATTTATCTTAGGTAAATCATATAAATCAAGGAGGTGCTATCCAATGAAGAATATAATGGATTATTGTCTTGGAAGAAATCAAAAAAAAGATACCTTTAAACACATTGCTCTAGGCGCTGCTATTGGAAGTATGGTTGGTATCGTAGCCGGAATGCTTATAAAAGATAAAAATACGTGTCAAAAAATAAAAAATAGTTCAATAAAACTTGCAAAGGATGCTAGTAATGCAATTTGTGAAGCAAAGAAAATTATTATTCATAAAGCTAGTAATTGTTGTAGCAAAAAACCTAAGAAAGAAATAATTGAACTTTATACTGATGATGAGTGTTAAGAAAAACTAAAAAAAGGGGAATCTTACAATGTATGTATCGGTGAAGGATCTAATATTATTTTGTATTGGTATTTTGATTGTAATACTTTTGGTAGTGATTGTTAACCTTATTGTAAACCTAAACCGCATTATCAAAAAAGCATTCTTTATTGTTGAGAAAAATGAAGAAAATGTATCAAACTTTCTTGAAGAAACTCCTAAGTTAGTCCAAAATTTAAATGTACTAACTCTTTCTGGACAAAGTGTAGCCGAAAATGTTGAAAAAACCGTCGAAAATCTGTCTTGCTTTGTTGAAGAAAAAACCCAGGAATTCTCTTCATGCGGTAGAATAGCACTAGATATAATGAAAGTAATCCTTGAATTTATCAAAAGATAATTTAAATACTAACATAATATTATTTTACCTACGGCTGTCCTTCTACCTTCTCGAAGAACAGCCTGATTTTTTTGTTTTTTTATAAAAAACGCCTTATATTAAAGTTATAATTAATGCTATCTTGAATATAATATGGTTTATTCATCTACAATATTATACAAATTAACCCTCCGTTACCTTCATTTATTATTTTTTGCAACGTCTCCTGCAATTTATATTGTGAATCATCTGACATTCTATATAGCTTATTTTGCAAGCCTTCAGTAACCAATTCATTTAATGATTTCCCAAAAATATTTGTCTCCCAAAGTTTTTGTGGTTCTTCGTCAAATTCTTTTATCAGGTACTCAACTAATTCTTCAGATTGCTTTTGCGTTCCAACAATAGGTGCAATCTGCGTCTCTATATCTGCTCTAATCATATGTATAGATGGAGCACTCGCACACAATTTAACACCAAACCGCGAACCCTGTTTTAATAACTCTGGTTTGCAAAGTGTAATTTCTTCCTTTGTCGGCATAACTACTCCATAGCCCTTTTGACTTACCTCATGTAGCGCAAACTCTATCTTCTCATATTCTCTTTTTATTCTTGCAAACTCTCTCATTAATTCTACCAGTTCGCCCTCTTCTTCTATCTGTATTCCCGATGTTTCGCCTAAAACTTTAAACAATAAATTATCTTTTAATGCTATGTCTATCCTAACTTCTCCTACCCCAAGATTTATTTTATCTATATAAACTTTTTTTATAAAATCATACTTACTAAAATTATCTACACAATTTTCAATATCTCGCAGTTTTTCTGCCGTATAAAACGTATCCCTTACACTTTCCAAAATAGAATTTTTCAACCAATAATCATCTTCTAGGGTTTTTATCCATCTAGGAATATTTATTCCTATCTCAGACACCGGAAACTCATACAAAATATTTTCGAGTATTTTGTTTATGTCATCAATTTCTAATTCTTTACAATTTGTAAGAATTACAGGAACCTTATATCTTTCAAAAAGTTCATCCCTAAGATTCTTTGCAGCTTGAGACATTGGATTGCTTGAGTTTAATACTACCACAAATGGCTTATTAATCTCTTTTAACTCTCTAACAACCATCTCCTCCGCTTCACAATAATCTTCCCTTTGTATATCAGTTATACTTCCATCAGTCGTAACTAAAAGACCTATTGTTGAATGCTCATTTATAACTTTCTTTGTTCCTATTGCAGCTGCTTTAGTAAATGGAATAGGTTCCTTAAACCAAGGCGTAGATACCATTCTTGGCATATCATTTTCTGTGTCTCCTAACGCTCCATTCACAAGATATCCTACACAATCAACTAATCTTACTTTGAATTCTACTTTGTCATCTATATTTATTTTTACTGCCTCATTGGGTACAAACTTAGGCTCAGTAGTCATTATAGTCCTTCCTGCTGCACTTTGTGGCAACTCATCCCTAGCCCTATCTTTTATAAAATCATTTTCTATATTAGGCAAAACTAATTTGTCCATAAAACGTTTTATCAAAGTTGATTTTCCTGTTCTTACTGGCCCTACAACCCCTATATAAATATCTCCTTGAGACCTTTGGGCAATCGAATTATATATATTATTAATTTCCACGAAAAGATTACACCCCTAATTTTGGCATATTTATTATATATATATTGAAGTTTATAATCCTTTAGTACAAAAACTACTCTTTAATTTTATCTAAAATATATTTGATTACTGTTTTTTTACCAACTATTATGCTCCCTTTGCATGGCATCCCATCTTTAAATACTATATTTTTTATCTTTTTCCCTTTCTCAAAAATAGTATCACATCTTACCTTTATAATATAATATGATGCTCCTGTTTCCTCATCCAATATCATATCTTTTGTTATACTCTCAACAAATCCTTTAGAATAACCATATCTATTTGCAGGATACGCAACTATTTCAAATCTCACCTCTTGACCCTTTCTTATATCTTCTATATTGTAGCCATTTACATAAAATTCAACATAAAACTTTTTATCTAAATGTTCATTTATTTTATTTGTATTAGTTTCGTTATTTTGGAAATCATCTTTTAAACATACTCCCTCTGCATTAAAACTTCTTAACACACCACTTCCTTTAATCCCCTCATCCACTTTTAAAAAACAAGTTACTCCAATAGATATTACTAATAAAAATACCATTGCATATACTATATACAATAATCCCGCTCTGGGACTTGAATTATACAAGTTTTCGCTATCACTCATTTTATTTATATCTAAAATAACAGGTTCCATATTATTCAACTCCTTTGTCTTACGTTAACGATTGTCGTTTTACTAACTTAGCATATTGGCCACCTAAAGCTATAAGCTCTTCATGTGTACCTTGCTCTATAATACTTCCTTTATCCATAACATATATAACATCACAATTTTTTATTGTACTTAATCTATGTGCGATAAAAATCGTCGTCATACCCTTTGAAAATTCATTTATTGTGTCCTCTAATGCACTCTCTGTAATTGAATCCAAATTACTTGTAGCTTCATCTAATATAAGAATATCTGGTTTTTTTAGCATAGCACGTGCAATAGCTAATCTTTGTCTTTGCCCTCCCGACAAATTACCGCCGTTTTCATCCAGCACTGTGAAATATCTTTGTGGCATTTCATTTATAAATTTATGTGCTTGAGCTATTTTAGCCGCTTCTATAATTTTATCCATAGTTGTTTCTTGAACACCTAGCATAAGATTTTCTAATATTGTACCACTAAACAAAAACGTATCTTGTGATATGTATGCAATATTGTCTCTTATCCACTCAAGTTTTATGTCTTCCATATTACTCCCGTTAATTATTATTTCTCCACTATCTATTTTGTATAAATTAAGTAACAATTTTGCAAGTGTAGTTTTTCCCGATCCGCTCTCTCCTACAATTGCTATTTTCTCTCCTTTTTTTATATACATATTAATATCTTTAAGAATCAATCTTCTTGTCCCATACCTAAAATTAAGATTCTTTATTTCTATATCTCCTGCCAAACTAACCAAATCTAACTTTTTATACTCATTTTTAGTTTTCTCAATTTCTAAGTCTAACACCTCTCCTAATCTATCAGCTGCAACAACCGCTGTTTGAACATCTGATTGAAGGTTTATAAGATTTTTTACTGGATCTAAAAAATATATCAATAGTGAATTAAACGTAATCAAACTACCCACTGTCATATCTCCATTTATAACACTTAATCCCCCAACCCATAATATTATAATTTCACCTACTAACCCCACAAACATCTTAAGAGATGCTTGCACATTCTCCATTAAATTCAATTTAAATGTGCTGTTTAGTAACTTAACAAATTTACTCTCAGCTTTTAGTGCCACCCTCTCTTCGGCATTATATACTTTAACTGTTTGTATCCCTGTTAATGTCTCTACCATATATGATGTCAAACTTGCATTATCTTCCATCTTTATCTGATTAACTTTTTTATATGCTTTATTGAATATAAATACAATCATTCCATATAACAAAACTATCACCAAAGCAATAGCAAATAACTTTGCATTTTGATTCCATAAAATAATTGCACCCAAAAATGCCATAATCACATCGATCATAATTGTAAGTGTAGCTTTAGATATCGCACTTCTTACTACACTCGCATCACTAAATCTAGATATTATCTCACCGATTTTCCTATTACTAAAAAACTTCATTGGTAATGCAATAACGTGCTTGTAATACCCCAACAACAAAACTATGTCTAATTTTTGACTTAAATATACTAATAAATGTGATCTTATTGCGTTTAAAACAACACTAAATAAATTTAGTAAAATAACACCTATAGATAATGTAGTCAATGTAGCTTTAAATCCACTCGGTAAAACAGTGTCTATCAATTCTCTAAAATAAAAAGCTCCTACTATGCCAAGAATGGTATACATTATTGATATTATAAAAATATGAAAAATTAATTTTTTTTGTGGTATTAATAAACGAAAAAAACGCTTAAGTACTCCCTCTGTCTCATCCTTTGAAATAAACTTTTCACTCTTTTCAACTAATATTAAAACTCCACTCCATTGATATTTAGGTAACTTATCTTCTTTTTTTGTATCCCCAAAAAACTCCTCTATCTTAATTTTTACAATACCAACTGCTGGGTCAGCTATAATTACTTGTTTTTTTGTTATCTTATGCACAACCACATAGTGAAGTAGATTTCCATCAACCACAACGTGCGCTATACAAGGTAACTTAATCCCTGACAAAAAAGCCTCTCTATCTCCTCTCACTCCCCTTGCATTAAATCCTAGTTCTTGCAATGCTTTTATAACACCAAATGCATTAGTCCCATGCTTGTCCGTTCCAGCAATCTCCCTGATTTTTGCAATACTTATATTGTATTTATTTTGTTTACATATAGTCGCTATACATGCTGCCCCACAATCGGTTATGTCATGCTGCTTCACACAATAATATTTCATAAAATCTATCCTGCACCCTTCCATATCTTGTAAAAAGAACAGCTTAAGAATTTAATAATTTTAAATTCTTAAGACCACTCTTCTTCATTATTGACTAAAAATTGTTTTTTATACCTTTAAGCAAATCCATACTACAAATTTCCCCAAATTCATAACTACTTTTCCCCTAAAAGTATTTTCCCTTTTCCTAAATAACCTAAACCTGCTCCAAAGGCCACAACTCCAAGAATTGGTGACGCTAACACACCTACGAAGACAGCATTCGCCACAAGCACAGATCCAACTACAGTATACGTTAAGTTCTTATAGTCTTGACTCCCTCCATCAACGTTTAGCATTTCTTCCTCTTTTAAATCATACAAACTACATTTAAATTCTTCTCCCATTTTTTATTCTCTTTTCTTTCTTTTTTAATTTTGGGTTGTTACAACTTGTACTTTTTTAGTATTTTTTTACACAAAAGTTATATTGTATAGTATTTGTCATGTCAATAGTTTTTTTAATTTTTTGTATTTTTTCACTATAATAAATTTATATAATTAACTTTTACATATTTTTCTATGTCTATGCTAAATTTATTAGAAACTGTATAGAAACATATCCAAGATGCAACAATCAATAAGCAACTACTAATCTCTCTAAAAAATAAATTAGGAATATACGCCACCAATAAAATTAGACCTACTATAAAATTTATTTTAGATAATATTCTACTTCTGATGTATTTGTTAATTTGCAATTCCCTAAATGCTTTTTTTAGTTCATCTATACACAGAATTAACAATGGTACATTTACTATCCACCTAAATACTACTATTACTTGTTCAAAATTATGTGTCACAACTAATTTCACCCTTTTTTAAATTATTTACATTTTAGCATACCACCTGTCTCAAGACACGCTATACCTGTCCCAAGTGCCGCTACCCCTATTACTGGTGAACAACTAACACTCATAAAAACTGAACCAGTAAGAAGTACAACCCCAGCAAATGTAAAAGATATCTGGCTAAACTTATTCATTCCTCCCTCTACCTGCATAATTTCTTCATTTGTTAATTCGCTAATTATTCCTTTTTTCATCATTTTCACCACTCCAATGCTTTTTAACATACTGCAAGTTTTTGGTTTTTCCCTAAAAAAACCACTTTATGTAATAAGTGTAACTTATTTATCTCTTCGAGTCAAGATATGTCTTGTGTTTTTTGTAAATTTGTGTAACTTTAACAATAATTGTTTGTTATTTCCAGGCAAAATTTGTATTTTTGTTTAAAAAACATTATTTAAAAACGCTAAACTAGAACTCTACTCCTAATTTAGCGCCCATTATCGTATTTAAAATTAATATCTACCCAATCCATATGGATTACAACAAGACCCATACGAACTGTTATCTCTATCATTTGGCTTTATTTGATTTAATCCATACATATATTGATTAGGCATACTAATACTATGTCCGTACATTTGCCCAGGAACGCCACTTTGCATATACATATCTTGCATACAATTCTGCATACAATTTGGTTGACTTTGTGTCCAAACATCTGAAAAATAATTTGGCAATGTCCCTTGCATATATGAATAATCTCCTTGTGTACCCTGCCACCAACCAGGTGTACCTTGTTGTACAGGCTTTCCTCCTCCTGCGAACTGTAATCCTCCTGTAGCCATCATTGGGCAAATTGGGCTCATACAATATGGGCAATATGTGCCTGGTTTCTGCTCTGTTGCCTTATTAGTTTCCTCTTTTTTAGGTTGCCTTTCCTCTCCAATTTCATCATTTAATTCATTACACTCTTTCATCAAAAATTCATCCTCCTTCAAACTATACCTAGTTTATATTATGTAGGATATAAAAAAAGGTTCCCTCTATTTGGGAAACCCTATAAAATCTCGCCTTTAAATAATAGTTGTCCATTAACCCACGCCAAAAAACTTAGAATTTAAAAAGTATTTAAGTTATACACTCTCTTTGCATTTTCCATTGTCACCTTTGCTATATATTCCGAAGATGTTTCTTTTATATCTGCTATCTTATCTACAATATACTTTAAGTAGGACGAATCGTTTCTTCCTCCTCTGAATGGCTCTGGAGTTAAATATGGCAAATCTGTCTCTATTAAGAGTCTCTCCTCTGGTATAACCCTTACCACATCAACTAATTTTTTCGCATTCTTGAATGTAACAACACCTCCTATTGCTACATAAAGCCCTCGTCTTATAACTTCTTCAGCCATTTCCTTGCTACCAGAGAAACAATGTACAATTCCTCCTATCTTCCCCACATCCTCATCTCTTATCACATCTAATGTGTCTTGATGGGCATCTCTATCGTGTATGATAACAGGAAGCTTCATTTGTCTAGCTAAATCTATCTGCTGCACAAAAAATTCTTTTTGCACATCCTTAGGTATTGGATTACGATAATAATCCAACCCTATCTCGCCCACTGCAACTACCTTACCTCTATTCTGGCATATCAACTGCCTAAGTATCTCTAGATAATCATCTGTTAGTCCCTCTACTTCATGTGGATGCACCCCTACCGATGCGTAAACATAGTCGTATTTGTTCGCTATATCCACACTCTTAACTGATGTATCCATACTCGCCCCTACATTGACTATAATATCTACACCTTCTTCATGCACCCTCTGTATAACCTCATATCTGTCTTCATCAAATTGCTCGTCATCATAATGCGCATGTGTATCAAAATACATCCTATCCACCACCTTAACTTACATTTGTTCCATCTATAATATCTTTATCCACTGTTATCACAGACAAATCACTGTCATTTGAAGCTGCCAAAATCATCCCACAAGAATCAATTCCTTTTAGCTTAGTCGGTTTCAAATTAGATACAAACACAACCGATTTCTCCACTAATTCTTCTGGAGTATAATGTTTTGCTATACCTGAAACTACTTGCTTTTCACTATCCCCCACCTTTAACATAAGCTTAAGTAACTTACTCGATCCTTCTACTCTCTCTGCGCTTAACACCTTTGCCACTTTAAGCTTTATCTTTTCAAAATCATCTATTGTGATAATATCTTCTTGTTCCTTCTTCTTTTCTTTCTCCAAAGTTTCCTTTTCTATACTAGCAAGTTCCTTTTGTACATCTATCCTAGGGAATATAATCTCTTTTTTTGAAACCTTAGTGTTTAATGGATACAATCCCCATATTTTTGCATCATTCCAAGATGTTACACCTGCATCTTTTATATTAAGTTGATCAAATATTTTACAAGGTGTGTTTGGCATACATGGCTCTATCAATATTGATATTATCCTAAGCGATTCTGCTAAATTATATAATACTTGCGATAACCTTCCTTCGCTTTCCTTATCTTTTGCCAATACCCAAGGCATAGTCTCATCTATATATTTATTTGTCCTTGCCACACACTCCCATATCTTAGTTAGAGCATTAGTAAACTGATACCCATCCATCGCCTCTTCTACCTCATGTGGCAATGCCTTAAGCATAGATATTAAACTTTCATCATACTCTCCCTCTTGACCTTTTTTCACAAGACCCTCAGGAAAATATTTGTCTATCATTGCAACTGTTCTACTAACTAAATTCCCCAAGTCATTGGCAAGATCCGCATTTATTCTAGTTATTAGTGACTCATTCGAGAACACGCCATCTGCTCCAAAAGATACCTCTCTTAATAAGAAATATCTTATTGCATCAACTCCATACTTGTCAACTAAAACAACTGGATCTACAACGTTTCCTTTGGATTTTGACATCTTGCCACCTTCTAAAAGTAACCACCCATGGCCATAAACTTGTTTTGGTAACTCTAAGCCTAAAGCCATAAGCATAGCCGGCCATATTATTGTATGGAATCTTACTATCTCTTTCCCCACAAAATGTACATCCGCTGGCCAAAACTTCTTAAAATTATCCTCGTTATCTCCCATATATCCTAATGCTGTAATATAGTTAGACAATGCGTCTATCCACACATAGACTACATGTTTGTCATCAAATGTAACTGGTACTCCCCAATCAAACGTTGTCCTTGATACTGCTATATCCTCTAGCCCTGGTCTTAGGAAATTATTTAACATTTCGTTTCTTCTAGACACAGGCTGTATAAACTCATCATTCTCTTCTATATACTTTATTAATTTATCTTGATACTTAGATAACCTAAAAAAATAGCTCTCTTCTTTAGTTAAACTACACTCCCTGCCGCAATCTGGGCACTTATTATCATCACCTAATTGTGTCTTTGTCCAAAAAGATTCACATGGAGTACAATACCAGCCTTCATACTCACTTTTATATATATCACCTTGATCATATAATTTCTTGAAAATCTTTTGCACTGCATGAACATGATAATCATCTGTAGTCCTTATAAACTTATCATACGTTATGTCCATGGTTTGCCACAATTTCTTTATCCCTGAAACTATATTATCTACATACTCTTTAGGAGTCACTGAAGCCTCTTTGGCCTTTAGTTGTATCTTTTGGCCATGCTCATCTGTCCCTGTTAGGAACATAACATCATAGCCCCTTAATCTTTTATATCTAGCCAGTGCATCTGCTGCAACAGTTGTATAAGAATGCCCAATGTGAAGCTTATCACTCGGATAATATATCGGTGTTGTAATATAAAATTTATTATTCGTCATCAAATATCTCCTCTCAGTTTTCATCACTACTATAATATACCTTTGTTGTAGCTTTTGCAATATTTTCGCAAAAATTTGTTTCTAACACTATATTTATCTAAAATTTAGCGATTCATCCTTTAAGCTTCACATCGAGAATTGTATAGAAAAAAATTGAGGAGAAAGGATGTAACAAATATTAGTATCTACTTTTCCCTTTATTTTCACTGGATCTGTTAATGCATTCTAATCCTTCTTCCTTGTATTTTAATCTCTTTACAAATCTATGAAATTCGGCTTTATTATGTATATCTCCTGGATACCACGATCCTTTACTCATCAAATATTTTGTTATTTCAATATATTCTTGTCTTTTTATTTTGCTGTCTTTTTGTTTGCACTTTTGGCTAAATGCTATACCTAATGCTGTCATTTTTTTATTGTCTACTGCATATAACTCTGTCCCTTTCTCTGTTAAATCCACTACAGCTTTCATATATCCGCCTTGACATGCATACATTAATAAATCTCTTCCCTTTTTGTCTATAAGTCTTGTATTTGCCTCTTTTAACATGTCATCTATTATAAATGACATATTACTACCTTTTTCCAATGCATACATTAATACATTTTTATTATCTTCATCTTTTTCGTTTTTGTCTGCTCCTTTTTGTATTAATCTATTTATTATTGAGGCTTTTCCCCCCTTGATTGCGTACATTAGCACAGTCCTACCCTTTATATCTTTTGCATTTACTTCTGCATTTTTGTCTATAAGCGCATTTACTATTTTTTCATCGCCCATAGCTAATGCGTACATCAATACACTTCTACCTTTATTATCTTTTGCATTTATTCTTGCATTTTTATCTATAAGCATATCTATTATCCTCTCATTACATATAGCTATTGCACACATCAATGCACTTCTACCTTTATTATCTACTTCATTTACATCGGATCCATTATTCAACAATCTACTCACTTCATGTATGTTATTTTTCTTTACGGCCTCTAACAAATCTCCTTGCTTAATTTTGGGAGACAATTTATTTTTTTCTCCTACTATGTCCTGTGTCTTCTGTCCCTCTTCTTTTTTCTTTAGAATATTATCCATATTCTTGTACCCTTTTTCACTCACCATCATAAGAGGATTAACGTGTAACAACGGGATTCCTTTTTTATTTTTCCCTATTTTTTCGTTACTCTTTCCTTTTTTTAAAATTTCATCTACCTTTTTAAAATCCCACTCTTTACACGCCTCAAACAATCCAGTCATAATACTCAACTCCTTACTTTCTTCTTTCCATACTACTTGGGATCCCTTTGACCTCTCCCAAACGCAATTATACACTATTTTGAGCAAGATGCAAATGTTTTGTTTATAATCACCCGTTTTATTGTGTTTACAAAATTATCATTAGAGTAACTATAACTACTTAACAAAAAAATATTGTATCCACTTTAAAGAAAAAATTTTAACTTTATAATTCTTTTGCCGAGCTATTAATATATTCTTATGAAAGGACTGTATCGACATGACAGAATTAAATATTTCTAGAAATCAGAAAAGCTTAGAGAAAATAAATACTATCTCTACTAAGAAAAAACAGAGTCTTCATAATTTACTAGACAGTTCCTATTCGTCTAAACAATCATCACATACTTTTTTAATTCAATCATTTTCGAAAAACATCTTGTTACATAAAATTAAATCTATACTGCGTGAAAATGAATTTTTAAAAGAACTTAATGAATATAAACGTAGTGACCCTGATATATTAAAAACTTTGATTGATATCATAAATTCTAAGGATATTACAGGGACTACTCCTATAATGAAAACTATTGCTCACGACGATATCACTACACTTAATTATTTACTTAATAAGCTTACTTGCAAAATTGCTATCTACAACAAAGTATCACCTACTAATAAAATTTATTTACATAATATACTGGATACAACAAATTTTGATAATCAAACAGCTCTTCATCTAGCTGCACGAACTAATATTAACTGTTACAATTTAATTATGGATTATATGAAAAAAAATTATGTTGACTTCTCTAAGTTTATTTCAAATAATGTAGTTTCCGACAATCAACAACTAGAATTTATCCTTGATAAAGCAAATACGTTGATACAAAATAGTTTTTCTTTATCTATATTCTGGGCTTCTCAATTACCAAATAAACTACCTCCTTTGGCACAATTGAAATATAATATTATCTCCTCTAGTGTTCATACTTCACAAAGGACTTTACATAAAATATTATCCAACAATGTTACTTTATCAACGCAACATCTCCGTAATATTTTAAGTATTGATACCCTCTGTAAAAAATTAGACAATGTACATGAAAAAGATCCTGATATAGCTTTATCTAAATTTAGAATTTTAACTGAACCTGATGTTTCAACTGGACTTACTCCCATAATGCAAGCATGTAAAAATGACAACTTTCAAACATTATCAATTTTAATTAACGAAATTGAATCTATAAAAGAATATTACCCTTTTCATGTTGAATTTGAAAATTATTTAGATATTTACGACAACAACTATAATACAGCTTTATCTTTTGCAATAAAAAACAAATCAATAAAATGTATTAATCTACTTTTGCAATTTGGAGCTACTTTGGGAAATGATTTTGAATATACAAAAAGCGATTCATATATAATACAAGCAATAAATGTAAAAAACACTAAAATTCTAGAGTTACTCATACAACACTATAAACAAAAAAATAAAAATGTTGCCAATCTTAAAAATTATTTATCCGCAACAACCTCAAAATCAAATTATTTATCTCCCTTAGTAGTAGCAATAAACAATCTAGATATCAACTCCTCAAGGCTTCTTTTTGAAAAATATAACGTTCCAATGCCTGAACAATATAAAAAAATATATGATGCTTTATTAAAAGGAAATAAAATTTCACCCAAAAGTACTAGAGATAATTTTCTTACAAAAATTACTAGAAATATATTAAATTCTATCCTATCAATTTTGTATTTCTTAGGTATAATACGATTTAAAAATACTTCCTCATCTAATTAGAGGTAAGGAAGTATTTTTCTTTTTTTATGATATTTTGTTAGCTCTTTGCTGGTTTTTTTGATGCTTCCTCTATCCCTTCTATGACTTTTTTAGTAAACGCCTTTATACCCTTTGTATAACCTCCTATATGTATCTTATCTGCACCAACCAAACTAGTATCCTTAAAAACTTCTGCCGCCCAATCTATTACTGTAACAAATGGATATTTATCCTTTATGCTTCGTAGATACTGTGTTGTTTGATAGGAATACCATGTATCATTCCAACGTCCATCATACGGTGTAACAAACAATAATCTATGCCCTGGTTCTAGGTCCTCTATAATTTTATTTATATACTTTTTCCATTCACTGCAACCATTTGTCCCAAGTGCGACAATTAAATAATCCCCAACTTCTTCCTTTCGTTGTAAATCCATAATTATCGAATAACCCTGTCTTAGTGTTCTATTTCCTCTTGTATCAGCATACGTGTTTGGCACTGTATCTACAATATTTTTCCTTGCACCTAATGCTACTGAATCTCCAATTAAAGTAACAGTCTTTGGCTCTTCCTTAGGTTCCTGTGAACCATTCTCTACTACCAAAGTTTCAGATCCACTGTCCTGATTAGCTACAGGAGTAGCTTGAGAATCATTTTCTGTCTCCTTATTATGTTCTACTACTGGATCTTTTGTATTTTCTGGATCCTTGTTTGAAAGTTCCTGATTTTCTTCCTTGTTTTGATCCACCAAAGGCTCTTTTATTTGAGGAATCTCGCTTGACTCCGTACCAGGTATAGGTTTTGGTGTATCGCCATGTTCTACATTCAGTACAGGCCCCGGCGTATTACCAGGCTCTACACTCTGCACGGGCTCTGGTACATTACTAGGCTCTATATCCGGTATAGGTTCTGGTACATTACTAGGCTCTATATCCGGTATAGGTTCTGGTA
>JAGCXC010000053.1 GCA_017961515.1 Clostridiales bacterium
CGAAATTTTGGAATTAGATCTTGGATTTGTCCAGATTGTGGTAAGTATCATGATAGAGATACTAATGCTGCAATAAATATAAGAAACGAAGGCATGAGAGTAGTAAATGCCTTAGTATAAAAGCAACAAAAACCGCAGGGCACACGGGATAAGCATCGTACTGTCTTAGCACATTGGTGCTATCGAAGGAGAACCTACCTGTTTGCATGATTAGTGCAAAAGGAAGCCCCTAAGCTTCACACCGAGAATTTTATGAAAAAATTTTGAGTTGTAGGTAGTGGAGGATGTCACGCCTAGCAACCTAAAATTTCTTGGAAAAAATTTACTAAAATTAGACTTATTAGGGTTGTCGCAATTGCAATACACGGTCTTGTTTCTAAACTTATCTTTATAATGCAATACCTCTTTTTCTATGTCTTCATACATTGTATAGAATTCATCATTTTTAGCCATCCTGGCACGTTGCAAGTGTTTATTAGACATATTATCCTCCTTTGGGTATAAAAATAGTACCAATGCCTATGCACTGATACTGTTGTACGATTATATCATAATCACATTCCAAACAAATCTGCATGTGTTACTGTCGCTGTTGCTACTACAACAAGTATATCATCTAAATACTGATACACTAACAACCAATCTGGTTCTATGTGACACTCTCTAAAATCAGACAGCTCACCATTTAGTTGATGATCTTTGTACTTGATTGGCAAATCTACCTTCTGTGCAATCATATCTAATACTTTTGCTAACTTAGTTATATCTTTCCCTCTCTTTTTCGCTAGCTTGACATCTCTTCTCATTTTCTTCGTAAATACTATTTTATACATCTTATCCCTCTTCCAATATCGCTTGTATTGCTTCTTCTCCTGTTGAATATTCTTTGCTTAAATTTTGCCTTAACCTGGTATCCCTTATTGCTTCCTCCATATCTACATTAATCCCTCTTTTCTTTACAACAAATGGTATTCCATTGCTATCAATTGCTGCACTCAAAAAAATCCTTACTGCAGTTGGTGTATCTAATCCTAAATCTGTAAAAAGATTGTCTGCTTTTTTCTTCAATGAATCATCTAACCGTATCTGTAACGTTGCCATAATAATTACCTCCTTGTATTGAATGTAATTACTATAGTATCACATTTGCAATGCTTTTGCAATAGTTTCTATGTATTCAGTAGCTGCCAGCTATTGCCGTCTCCATAGTAGGCAGGGTAGTTGAGGAAGGTATTGTTTTGAGCTATGTTTGCAAAGTATGGTTTTGGGCAACATTGTGTCGATTAACTTAGTATATATTTCTACATCCCTCATTACCGCAAAATCTATATTAGCCTTCAATAATCCAAGCCTACTACCTATGTCATATACATCCCCATCAAACGTTATTGCATACAATTTTCTCTTATCCATTAGCAACTTTAGTGCATCCGTCAATTGATATTCTCCATCTCCGGTAAGTACCATGATAGGGATACTAATGCAGCAATAAACATAAGAAATGAGGGCATGAGAATAATAAATGCCTTAACATAGAAAATAAAGAACCGTGGGGCACACGGGATAAGCATCGTACTGTCTTAGCACATTAGTGCTATCGAAGGAGAACCTACCTGTTTGCATGATTAGTGCAAAAGGAAGCCCTTAAGCTCCACACTGAGAATTTTATGGCAAAAATTTGAGGTGTAGGTAGGGGAGGATGTCACAAAAGCAGTTCAAAAGTAAGCCCTTAAGCTTCACACACAGAATTTTATGAAAAAAATTTTAGGTGTAGGTAGGAAAAGATGCCACATATAAAGATATCAATTACCCCTACCCTAAAGGGCCGAGGCTTGAGTGATAAGTTGTGCTTTTCCCCTTCAAAAAAACGTTTTTAATTTTTTTTCTACGAAATATTTTTTGGATTATAAGAAAAAGCGCAATAATTCAAGCAATTAGCATAATGAATTATTGTTATATAGGCTGTCTTTTAGGTGATTTAGAAAAAAGGTAGTAATAGTCTTATCTAGTTTAACCGAATAGAGAAATAATTTTGGAGCGGATGAGGAGGTAAGCAAATGAAAAAACATTTACTAATATATGTGGCAGTGTTTGGCCTAATAATAAGTAATGTAATGTGCGTATTTGCGGACATATTTCCTACAAAACAAGAAGGAGTAGATTTTACTCATAATATGACAGATGATGTAGATGATATAGTAATATATGATGCAGTAGGTAATATTGGAGACGTGGCAATATTAGATAGAACGGGTCCTCAAATTAAATCTTTATGTTATGATGAAGAAAAATATGTTGTAACAATAGAGGATATGGATTCAGGGTTATGGAAGATAGAAGATGAAAATAGTTGGCAAGAAATAGAAGAGGAAATAGAGGGGAATATATTTGATATAGAATATGGAGATATAGAAAGGCCAAATAAAATAACCAAGTGTACAATAAGAAGAGACACAGTAAATTCAGGAGAGATAAGAGTATATGATCATGCAGGGAATTATACAGTAGTGATATTAGAAGATGTGCCACCAGTATATGAGTCTATTACATATAGTGGGAATTATTATATAATACGAGTGTCGGATCCGGGAGAGGATGATGGTACGGGATCGGGCATATGGAAAGTAGTAGATAATAACGGAAGTTTGCTAGAGAAGGTAAGTTATGGAGTATATAGAGGACGTATGGTAGATGGACTAACTTTTCTTGGAGCACTAGATAGCAATGGTAATATACTTACTGGAGGAACTATATATGATAGAGTAGGTAATACGACAACATATATATTAGAGAGAACATCGCCAATAGTAGGGCCAATTACATATAGTGGCGAATATTATACAATAGAGGTATCGGATCCGGGAGAGGATGATGGTACGGGATCGGGCATATGGAAAGTGGAGGATAATAATGGAGATGTACTAGAAAAAGTAAGTGATGGAGTATATAGAGGACGTATGGTAGAAGATACAACATCAAAGAATGTAATAGGAGGATTTGTGCACGATAAGGCAGGGAATAAATCACCATATTCGCTAGAAACTGTTTTGCCAATAATATCTTATGTAGATTATGCTTCAGCGCCAGGAGAATCAACAGTAGGATATAATGAAGGGCACTATATGATAACAGTAACAGATCCAGGAGAGAATACAAGTGGAGGTACAGGATCTGGAATATGGGTGATAACAGATAGCAA
>JAGCXC010000054.1 GCA_017961515.1 Clostridiales bacterium
AAAATGGCGAAAAGGTTATTAAATTAGACCCAGGATTAGCTTTTGGTCCAGGTTCTCATCCAACAACAAAACTTGTTTTAGTCTATTTCAAAGACTTTACAGGAAAAGATGTTATAGATATAGGATGCGGAAGCGGTATTTTAGGTATCGCTGCATCTTATTTGGGTGCAAAATCTGTTTATATGTGTGATATAGATCCACAAGCAGTTCAATCTACAAAATCTAATTTGCTCCTTAATGATGTAGATTTATCTACAATTGAAGTTGAGGAAGCTGATTTATTAAAGACAGATAGAAAGGCAGACGTCATTGTTTCTAATATGACAGCAGAAATTCTAAATAGACTTGCACCATACATAATGGATCATTTAAATCCACATGGCGAAGTTATTATTTCAGGAATTCTTGCAGATAGAGTTGATGAAGTAATAAAAAATTATGAGGCAATTGGATTAACGTTAGTCGAGGTTCAATCCGAAACCGAATGGAAAGGACTTAAATTTATATGGAAATAAAGAGATTTTTTGTAACTCCAGATTGTTTGGTAGATAATAAAATATATCTAACCGGGATGGCTTATAAACATCTTGGCTTAGTTCTTCGTGCTAAAGTTGGATATAAAGTAATTATCTGTTTAAATGATGGTAAAGAATACAATTGTACAATAGAAAAAATAGATGCTAACACTATAGTGTTAAATGTAGATAGTATAGTTGATGCAGATAAGAGAAATCATGAAGTCACACTCTTTGCTGCAATACTAAAAAATAGCAAATTAGATTATGTTGTACAAAAGGCAGTAGAACTTGGAGTTGCTCATTTCTATCCATTTATTTCTAATCGCTGTGCAGATAAAAAGTTTAATTTAGAAAGAGCAAGAGTAATTGCTCTTGAATCTGCTCAACAATGTGGTTCGTCCTTTTTAACAAATATATATGAACCAATAACTTTTGATGAAGTTATTAAAAAACAAAAAGAATATGATACTTCTTTAATTGCTTATGAGTGTGAAAACAAGGATGCAGTTAAAGATATTGATATAAAAGGCAATAATATTGCCTTAATCGTAGGCCCTGAGGGTGGCTTTGAACAAAAAGAAGTTCAAGATATAGTAAATGCTGGCGCTTGCTCTGTAACTCTTGGAAAACGTATTTTAAGAGCTGACACGGCAGGAATTGTGTTCCCAGCATTGGTTTTAAATCAAATAGGTGATCTAGATTATGAAGACTGATAAAAAGATATGTGTATTATCCTTGGGATGCAAGGTTAATCAATATGACTCTGAAGGCATAATGGCTCGCTTTTCAAAGCTAGGTTTTAGTGTTACAGATTCCTTATCTTTTGCAGATATTTATATTATAAATACTTGCGCAGTTACAAATGAGGCTGAACATAAATCCAGACAAATGATTTCTCGTGTTAAAAAGTATAATAAAGACGCAAAGATATATATTTGTGGATGCTCAACTCAGCATAATCCAGAACCATTTAAACAAGATGGAGTTGTCTGCGTTTTGGGGACAACTGGAAAAACAACAACCTTAGTTGATAAAGTCCTTGAAGATATAGAAAATGAAAATTTTGAACAAAAGAACTACATTTTATGCGAAGATTTAGCAATTTCTCGTGATTATGAAAATATAGATAGAACTTTATCTACAATGACAAGACATTATATTAAAGTTCAGGATGGTTGCGATAATTATTGCTCATATTGCTTGATTCCATACGTTAGAGGACATTGTAGAAGCCAAGCTATAGAAAATGTCGTGGATGAGTGTAAAAGAGCAGCAAAACTATCACGTGAGCTCATAATTATAGGAATTAATCTATCTGCATATGGAGTAGATATAAATTCATCTCTTAAAGACCTTATTATATCTTTAAAAGATATAGATGCAAGAATAACACTCGGATCTCTTGAGGTAAATGTAATTAATAGAGAATTTTTGGAAGCTACAAAACTACTTAAAAAATTCTGTCCTCATTTCCATTTAT
>JAGCXC010000055.1 GCA_017961515.1 Clostridiales bacterium
ACTTACCATTCAAATCCGTGTGCATCCACGCGGAGCGTTATAATTCAGTCGGAGCTTGAACTCCCACTGAATTGTAAATATGTACCCACCGCCTACGCTTTTTCAAGCTTAGAGGCGGGGGACATCTCCGACTGAGTTATATGGTTGTACAAAATATTACAGAAAATAACATTTCTTTTATAGTTGCTGTGCTAATTGCTATCCTAATTTTCTTATTGTCATAATCATAATAAAAGTATACAATACAAGAAGAATACTACGATAAAATTTTACAGGAGGAGTACAAATGAACACAACAACATCCGAAATAATAAAAGAATTACGACAAAGGCAAAATCTAACACAAAAAGAATTGGCTGATATCATTGGTGTTAGTGATACTATAATAGCTGATTTGGAAGAAGGAAAGGGCTTGCCAGACACTGAATTAATTGAGAAATTATCAAAAGCATTAAATATATCTATAATAGAACTTATAAATGGCAAATACATAACTAATACTAACACAGCAGGCAATATGTTAAAATCAAAATTTTCGGTGTGTCCAATTTGCCAAAATATAATTCATTCATTGGGAGAGAGTGTAAATTGCTGCTGTGGTATTACTTTGCAAGTTTTAGAGCCAATACCCGAGAATGAAAAACATACAATGAATTGTGAGATGGTTGAAAACGAATATTATGTTTCAATGACTCATGGTATGACTAAAGAACATTATATGTCATTTATTGCGTATGTAACTGATAATAGATGTGAGATTGTAAAGCTATACCCAGAGCAAACGGCAGAAGCTAGATTTTTAAATAGAGGAAAAGGCAAATTATATGCTTATTGTAATTTGCATGGATTATTTGAAAAGAAAATATAACCACTTTTTCTAGTTAGTCAATTGGTGTTTTGAGAAAAATGTGAATAGTATAACAAAAAGTACCAGGAATTTTGTGAAAATTGTCCCTAAATATTATAGGAATTTTGTGATATAATTCAATCTGATAGGTGTCCCACACTTTAGTGTTTATATCGTAAGTGGTGGGCATACGTATCCAATTCAGTGGAAGTTCAAGCTCCGACTGAATTATATGCTCCAAGTGGATGTACACGAATTTGTATATGTAATTTGTTGCTAACATTTGACAAATCTGGCATGCAAGCGGGGCTTGACTAAAATAGAGGTGATAAAAATGAATCGACTACCAAGAAAAATAGATCAATATTTGAATGATTGGAAAAAAGATAAGCACAAAATGCCATTGATTGTTAAAGGTGCAAGGCAGATAGGAAAAACAGAGGCTATAGAGAATTTTGCAAAGAATAATTATAAAAATGTAGTGGAGATAAATTTTGCACTACAAAAGCAATATTTAGATATATTTGACGATGGATTTGATGTAGATGAGATTATAAAAAATATCTCTTTTAAGAATCCTAATTTTAGATTTATACCAAAAGAAACATTGATTTTTTTTGATGAACTTCAGGCGTGTCCTAATTGTGCAACATCATTAAAATCATTTAATAAAGATAAAAGATTTGATGTAATTTGTTCGGGTTCATTAATGGGTATAAGTTACAAAGAGATAGAGTCAAATAGTGTAGGAAATAAGATTGACTACACTATGTATTCATTGGATTTTGAGGAATTTTTGTGGGCAAAGGGATATAAACAGGAACAAATTGAAGATATATATCAGTGTATGTTAAACACAAAGCCACTTGGTAAGGTACAATTTGAAGTTATGATGGATAATTTTAGAGAGTATATGGTAGTTGGAGGAATGCCTGC
>JAGCXC010000056.1 GCA_017961515.1 Clostridiales bacterium
CGGATTAGAAAATGCGCTAAAGAGGTTGATTTATGTAAGGTTAAAACTGGTGAGGTATTTAAATACAATGATAGGCACTTTATGTTATGTATTAATAATACTGAGGACACTAAATATACTGTTGATTTAGTAACCGGCAAATTATGCCGATTACAGGCTAAAGATGATTTGATAAGAGTTGAGCTACTTACTAATGTTGAGTTATCTATATATTAAGGAGGTTAATTATGACAGCAGAGATTTACTATGAGAGAAATGAGCACACATGTAAGAGCGTTATTGAGCTGGATGAGAAATATGGTGTAACGGATAATATTGATTTGATAAGAGAGATTATATCAACATTAGACGATAATCAATATACTATTAAAAGGGTGGTGATAGAATGATAGATTTAAAAATAGCTGAGGCTCGTAATGTTTCACATGAAACATTAGGACAAAAATATAAGGATTGGATAGAGTATGGCCGGATTAGAAAATGCGCTAAAGAGGTTGACTGTTATAGTATGTTAGTCGAGAGAAATAATCATCTATTTATTTATCTTAGTACCGGTCAGGAGATTAAGGCCGATAAGTTTAAGGGTGTTAGAGATGATGCTATAAAGAGCTGGTTAACTGTATTATTCACTATAGGGATGGAGGCTAAAAAACATGGCTAAAGGGATGGGCAAGCGAGAAAAAGCTATATATAATCAAATTGATAAAATGAATAGCAGACTGGAGGCAATAGCAAATAGATTTGGATTAGAGTCTAGTATTTATGGAGAGTATTTAAATAAAGTAAAGAGCGCTTTTCCTAATGAGGGACAAACTAGAGTTATAGAAACTCCAAATGGCTCTATTATACAGATTAGAAACAAACAGGCTAACCGAACAGATGCAAGAGGCCAGCACGCTTTTAAAGAGGCTTTAAAAATGCCTACCGTTAGGCAATACGAACAGGCTATAAAGCGAGATATAGCTAGAGAAAGGGGAGCGGAGTCATTTGGTGAGGCTGAGCGCATGGCTAAGCATATTACTAAGGAGGAGGTTACCCAGTATGTAGCTGATAAAGACTTAGTTAAATCTTATATGGAGGATGGCAAGCTACAATATAGTGAGGATATAAGAGACGCATTAAGTGCAAAAGGCTCTAAAACTTATGGCGAGTTGGCTGAGATATTGAGAGAAATGGATAAGGAGGGAGGCAATAATGCCAAAATACAGGAGGCTCAGGATGCAAATAGGGTGGAGGCAACATACCGAGGCGGTAAAGCTAAAATTACATAATGGAGGTGAGATACCGGCCTATATTATTCATTATAAAGCCGGTCAGAGATTTCCTGATTTACCGCCAGCCGGTAGAGTTATTTCTATTAAGACAGTTAACGATATAGGAGAAAAGGAAGTACTACATTATTTGCCTATATATGCTGGATTTGATATTGAGACAACTAATGTAATAGATGGAGATACAAAACTAGGTTTTATGTATCATTGGCAATTATCTATATGTAATGATGATTGGGGTATAGTTTTTCTAGGCAGAGAGTGGGAGGCCTATGTTGACTGTATTGAACAAATACAAGCTTTTTATCATTTAGATGCTAGTACTAGAATAATTGTTTGGGTTGCTAATTTAGGATTTGAGTATACTTTTCTTAAAAGCCGGTTTAAATGGATAATTGATAGATTTTTTGCTAAGGAGGAGAGGCATCCTTTAAACGCACCTACAGTTGGAGGTATTGACTATAGAGAGGCGCTAAGTATCTCAGGAGGCTCATTAGCTCAGCTTGCTAAAGATTATACTTTTACTCAGAAATTGGTTGGAGATTTAGACTATAGCAAGCTCAGGAGCTCACAAACACCATTAGAAAAAGAAACAGAGGAGCGCTATTGTATTAATGATGTTACGATATTAGCAGAGTGGTCTAGTTTCGTTTTTGATAAGTATATAAAGCCGGATAAAAAAATTCCATTAACTAAAACAGGCCTACTCCGGTCAGAAATGAAAAGAGAGCTAAAAGAGAGCACAACTTACAAACAGAGACAAGAGTATAAGCAATTAGTTTATGATGCTTTTCCTGATGAGACTACTTATAAGTTTTGGTTTAGGTATCTTTTTAGAGGCGGTTATACCCATGGCAATATTTTAAACTGTGGCTATACAATAGAGGATAAAAATACTCCTGAGGATGCTGGAGCGGATGGGTTTGATATAACTAGTTCATATCCAGCTCAAATGAATGTAGCGTACTATCCTGTGACTCCTTTTGAGCCTATTTATGATTATGATTTAGAGCAATTAATTAAATCTAAATGTGTAATTATGATAGCTGAGTTTGATAATATTAAGCGTAAAACCTCTATATCATACGAGAGCAAGCATAAGGCTATTGAGTTACCCTATAAATATATTGAGACTAAGCGAGGCTTAAAAAAAGTAATAGATGGTATAATAGATAATGGCCGTATTGCTGAGCTTAATGGGACTTTAAAAGTATGCATAACTGAGATTGATTATAAAATCTATAAAGAGCTGTATAGCTGGGATGGGCCTGTTAGGATTAAAGCTATTTGGGTTGCTGAGCGTGGCCGGATGCCCTCTTTTGTAACAGCGGTACTTAATAGGCATTATAAAAACAAGGCTTTAATGAAAAAGCAAGGCCTCAAGGACTCACCTGAGTACGCAATAGAGAAAAGTGGCGTAAATGCCAGCTATGGCCTCCTCGTGACACGCGTGCAATTGGATAAGGTAACAATAGACTCTAATGGCAATTGGGTAACTATAGAAAATAGTGTAGATTTTGAGAAAGAGCGTAAAAAGGCATTTTTATTGCCTCAGATAGGTATATGGGTGACAGCTCAGGCAAGGCTAGCATTATTCCTACCCATGTTTGAAATAATAAAGCGGTTAGGTGATAGATATATTATTTATAATGATACGGACTCAATAAAAGTTAGAGCTCATCCACTTATTTTTGAGATAATAAAAAAGTATAATGATTGGATGAGTAAAAGGATAAAGGCTGTTGGACTGACTGAGCCGGAGTTTGATGATTTAGGCCAGTATGAGCACGAGGCACATTATACAAAAATAAAGGTTTTAGGAGCTAAAAGGTACTTAGTAGAGGAAAATGGAAAAGTAAAAGCAACAATTGCCGGTATGCCTAAAAATGCTTTATTAAATATAAAGGGTGATGCTTTTGAGGCCTTTTCTGAGTGGGGCATGAGCCTAGAGGCTGGAATATCAGAAAAGCGTACAATACACTATGAGGACTCTCCTAGTGATTGGATTGCTCCTGATGGTGTTATGATGCATGAGGAGAGCTCAGCTTGTATTTATGAGATTGCTTTTAGTATGACTTTAGATGAGTATTATAAAACAATGATACAAGACAGTATTAAAAATGAAAAAATGAGAAAGTTAGGAGGCTTTTAAATTGGTAATTGAGAAAGAGGATGTAAAATACTTAGATGATAATCCACAAAAGGCATTATAATAGATTGGAAAAAAGTTTTTAAATATTA
>JAGCXC010000057.1 GCA_017961515.1 Clostridiales bacterium
CTGCCTCAAACTTTTTGACTCCGTACTTACGGAAACTGACAATCACTCTATCTCCGATACAATACTTGCAAATTCTTGTCCTGTCTTGGGAGATTTTAATTCTTGGTTCTTTTGTACTCATTTAAATCGTACCTTCTTTCTACTATTATACTGCCGCAATAGAAATATTTCGTCAGCAACCTTTTTAATTATTTGTATCAATGTATTGTTCAGGTAGTTCGAATCCCCTCGGTGCCTTCGGTTTTTATCCCTTTATCTAACCTCCAACAAGAATCGTAGTACAGAGTTCGAATCCTGTTGGGTGCCTTCAACTACTCAAGACCACCATTTTAGAGGCAAAAATGCCCCTTTTAGGCAATAAAAAAGCCCTAATAATGTATTAGAGCAATTTTACAAAGATGGCAGGGGTGGTAGGAATTGAACCCACGTCAATGGTTTTGGAGACCACTGTACTACCATTGTACTACACCCCTAAGTGCTCAAATATTATTACACTAATTAAAAAATATTTCCACACAAATATAATTCTTGTTTTTCTAGCGTAATTTTAAATAAATACTATTTTAAATTAGCGTGTTGTAAGATATTTTCATGGCAAAGAAAAATAAAGTGTTGTTATTGATTATTTCGATTTTTGTTTTTCTTCAAGCAGTGTTAAATATATTTTTAGTCCTTGAAGAATTTAAAGATTGGTTCAGTAGTGATTTAAGCGACTGTATTAAATATGTAAGCGTTATCGTATGCTTTATAATGTCGACTATTTCTTTAACTACAAAAAAAGGCCATTTTATAATACTTGGATTAGCTTTTACTCTTATCGCTGATTATTTCCTTTTAATTCTAGATGACTACTACATCATTGGATTAAGCGCTTTTATTTTTACGCAAACAATGTACTTTTTATACATTCAACCAAAACATTGGAAAGTATCTTTAATTTTTAGATTCGGTCTTTTTGGAATTATGGCATTAGTGCTTCCGCTCGCTTTGAAAATAACAGAAGCGAGTGCATTCTTAGCAGCGTTTTACTTTATAAATTTGGTCACAAATGCTGTAGATGCATACGCTAGCAAAGATAAGGGGTTATTAATGCTAGCTATTGGGCTTACTTTCTTTATTGGATGTGATATCTTTGTGTGTCTTTATAACTTAAAAAAATATATCGATTTACCTACTGATTCAATTAAAGCTATAAGAAAAATAGGTTTTATTGGAACATGGATTTGCTACATTCCTTCACAAACCTTAATTGCTATTTCTCCGCTTTTTAAAGATAAGTACGAGTCTATAAGTACTAAGCAGTACGAAGAGTAGATACTAATTTATCGTTCTTATAAGTTAGAGTCATTTCAAAATAATCATCTGAGTTTTCCATTAAATCTAGGAATGCTTTATCGCCTTCCCAAAGTGTTAAATCGAAAATCTTATTTTTATCAACCCAACTTAAATCACCTTCATCACAGTTTTCTCTCAACTCACCAATAAAGTCTTTTGATGTGAATAAATGAATAATTTCTCTATAGTTATCGTTAACAAATAGTAATTTTGCTCTGTAATTGTATGACTTTAATATGAGAGATGTTTCCTCTCTAACCTCCCTGACTAAGGCTTGACCCTTAGTTTCATCTTCTTCAATACGGCCACCAACACCAATATATTTGCCGAAATTAGGATCATGCTGTTTTTTATTTCTGAACATCATTAGATATTTATTATCTTTTTCTAAATAGATAAGTACTGTTTCTTCCATATTGATCGTATTATTCAGTCGAGCCTAGTTTGATGGCTGAATAACTTCTCCTTTCTAGGCTATAATTTTATATGCTGTGCACCTGTATTTCATGTTTGCCACTAGATGGCTCGGGGTATTTTC
>JAGCXC010000058.1 GCA_017961515.1 Clostridiales bacterium
ATGTTATTATTTGATTACTTTTTAGATTGTCATTTGTTACTGTGTTTCCAATTATGATATCCTCTACGTATATGTCGTACTTTTTAGCAATAGTTATATCACTATTCTTAGGCTTAGCATTTAAAAAATTATCCAGAATATATGCCATCTGGTCTCTTCTAACTTCAGAAAATGGATTTATGTTAAGATTTTTTGTTATTTCTAAATCGTTAGCTTTGTTAATATAATTATTAGGCCAAACTCCAATCAAATCATTATCAGTGTATCCCAGCGTTTTTACTAAAATAGTACATACTTGTCCAAATGTTATGTTTTCCTCTGGATAAAATAGACCGTCTGTTTTCCCTGTTATTAGACCGTGAGCATATGCTTCGTTTATATATCCTACTGACCATCTATCAACCTCTACATCACTAAACACAGACTTTGACCTATTCATTAGTGCATTAACCTGCAAATTTAATATACGCACTATGATAGTTGCAAATTGCTCTCTAGTTAGTTTTCCCTCTGGTAAAAATTTATTTCCACCTACTCCACTTAATACTTCCAAATCCTTCATTTCATCTATTGATGCCTCATATGCATTGCCAGCAATATCTGAAAATTTCGCAAAAGAAAGATTTGATGTAAAGATTAATACAAATAAAATACTAATAATCCAAATACTAATCTTTTTGGTCATAGTATATACCTCCTCTACTCTGTTCTTAACGCATCAATTGGTTTTAATTTTGCTGCCTTATTGGCCGGTGACCATCCAAAAAACATACCTATACCAACTGAAAACGCAACTGATACTACTATACTTTTAATAGTAACCTCTGGAGTTAGTTTTATAAATTCACAAACAACCTTAGCTATACCTTTACCCAACAAAATACCAAACACTCCACCCAATCCACTTAAAAGTCCTGCCTCCACTAAAAACTGTAGCATGATACTTCTTTTTGATGCACCAATTGCCTTTCTTATTCCAATCTCCCTTGTCCTCTCTGTTACCGACACTAGCATTATATTCATTATACCAACTCCACCTACCACCAACGAAATACCAGCTATACCAACAAGTGTTGCTGCTAAAATACCAAGAACACTGTTTAAACTTTCAGATATTTGTCTTGGATCCGTTACATAATATGCATCCTCATCTTTATATACTCTAAACAAAAATGATTCAACCCGTTCTACCGCTTCCTGCATATCATCATTTGAGTATATAGCCACTGAAAATGCAGTTATACGAGCATTTTTTAAAAGTCTTACAGCAGATGTGTAAGGTATAAATACGTTATTGTCCGAAGAATATTCACCACCTGTAGATTTCTCTTGTGCCACTCCCACTACTTTATATAATTGTCCATTTAATTTTATTTGTTTCCCAATTGCACTTGTTTTACTAAAATATTTATTTTTTATATATGACCCAATTATAGCAACCTTCTCTTTTTGTGATACATCCAAATCCGTTACAAATCTTCCCTCTTCTATTTCTACATTTCTCACTTCTTTGTATAAAGGCAAAACTCCATCTATATTTGTATTTACACTATCGTTTTTATATTTAATAATAACTGACCCTGATAATGAAGGTAAGACAGCTTTTATAATATCCTTATTCTCTTCCTCAAATTGCTTTATCTTTGCATAGGTAACTTTCCTATTACTATCACTTCTATTTAAAATTACTGCATTTATAAGGTTAGCGCCTATATTATTAAAACGTTCCGTTATATTATTGGTCGCCCCCTGCATAATTGCCATTATGCCTATAACCGCACCTATACCTATCATAACGCCAAGCATTGTTAAAAATGCTCGTTTTTTATTGCTTGCTAAACTCTTCAATGCCATCTTTATAATTTGATATATGTTCATCGTGTAACCACCTCACCTTTTATGTCCTCCTTCTTTGAATCCATGGTTATTTTTCCGTCTGCTATTCTAACTATACGTTGTGCCTCCATTGCTATGTTGTTGTCATGTGTAATTAGTATTATAGTTTTGCCCTCTTGATGTAACTCTTTTAGCATATTCATTACTTCCGCGCCAGATTTTGAGTCTAAGTTACCTGTTGGCTCATCTGCCAATATTATAGGAGGCTTTGCCGATAGTGCTCTTGCTATGGCTACTCTTTGTTGTTGACCACCTGACAATTCCGATGGCTTGTGATCCAATCTATTTGCCAACCCTACTCTACCTAATGCATCGAGAACAAGCTTTTTTCTCTTTGTAAAAGATATTCCCTGATATATTAATGGTAATTCCACATTCTCGTATGCTGTCAATTTACTAAGCAAATTAAATCCCTGGAATATAAAACCTATTGTTTTATTTCTTAATACTGCTAGCTCATCTTCTGTCATGCAAGACACATCTTCCCCTTGTATATAGTATTCTCCACTAGTTGGTACATCTAAGCATCCCAGCATATTCATAAATGTTGATTTACCTGATCCAGATGGTCCCACAATAGACACAAATTCCTTTTCGTATATATCCATAGATACACCATCCAAGGCGTTAAAACTTACACCTCCCATTGTATAGGTCTTTACTATGTTTTTTATGTGTATTAGAGGAATAGTCATAATAATCCTCCTTTCTAACGAAACTCTACCTTCTTCCTCCAGGTGTACCTCTACCCATGCCGCTCATATTAACTGATATTGACTCACTTGCACCATTTACAAGTACAAATTCTCCTTCAGATAATCCACTTAACACCTCAACATTTGTTCCATCTCCAGATCCTTTTTCTATTTTTCTTTTTTCTGTTTTCTCCGTTTCTTTTGAATACACATTGACATAATACGAAGTTCCATCTTTACTTATAGCCGAATTAGGAACAACTAATACATTTTCTTTATTTTCTATTACTATAACTGCATCAATATTCATTCCTGATTTAAGATCACCTGGTTTATCTATTGTTACTTCAATAACGTAGTTAGTTACACCGTTACTTGATATCCCTTCTTCTGCAACCGATGTAACTTTTCCTTTGAAATATTCATCTTCTAGTGCTCCCGCAGTAACTTTTACCTCTTGTCCTTTTTTTACCTTTGCAATATCTAATTCATCTATATTCATATTAAACTTTACTTTGGACATATTTGCTACAACCATAAGACTACTAGCCTTACTATTTACATTTAACGAATCTCCAGCTTTATATGTTTTAGACAACACTACTCCATCTATTGGAGATTCTATACTATAATCTTTTAAATTCTTTTTTGCTTCCTCTAAAGAAAGATACTCGTTTTTTAAATCTATTTCTCCATCCTTTAAAGATCGTACATATGTTTCTTCATCTATTTTTAGAATTTTCTGTCCTTTTTCTACATAATCATTTTCTGATACGTATATCTCTTTTACTTTACCCGAAATTTCTGAAATAACTGGATAACGTTCAAAATTCTTTACTCTTCCATCTCCTACACTTTGTATACCATCTATAAATGCGTATGCAAAGGTATCTTCTAAAATACTAAGCTTATCTTTAATTGTAATTTCAACACTACACAAACTCACACCATTGCTCTGCGGTATTGAAATATTACTTATTTTAGAAATTGTTCCTTGGACACTAGACATAACGGCGGGGATAACAACATCCGCATACTTCCCTACATACATATTTTGAGTTTGTGCTTTATTATAAAATACCTCTATTACATAATAACTATCATCAACTACTTGAGCTATTGTCTGTATACCTATATTTTCACCTTTTTTTAATTTAAATTCACTTAATCGTCCACTATGAGGAGCATATATTGTAGCTTTCTCTATATTTTCGCGAAGCCTCTCCTGGTTTATCTTTGACCTAGCGATATTATTCTCCATTTTCTGTATGATATTTTGTGCATTAGAAGATTCAAAGCGATAAAGAATATCACCTTTTTTAACAGTATCTGCCTCATTAAAACTACATTCTTCTATTGTACCATTTACCAATGGTGTTATATCATACCTTTCAAACGGTTCTATAACTCCATCTCCAGAGATAGATACGTTTATATTGCCATAAGATACTCTTTGTATATTCAATTTTTCGGTAGTATCAGTTTTTTCCTTGGAACCAAACAAATGACGTATTCCAAGGCAAAGAGTGCCTGCAATTAGCAATATAATGATTGTTTTTTTTGACAAAAATTTCACCTTTTTGGGCACAACACATCAACCTCCAATTCAAAGAATATCCCTCTCGCTATAATATTCGACACTTTTGAGGCAAAATCCTTCTTAAATACCCGAAACATTTTAGGGCACAAAAAAATATGCGCCTTAAGTAACGCATACTCTTATATATAACTTGATTTCTAATCTTGTTCCCAATTATGAAATACATTTGTTACATCATCTAAATCCTCAAGGTTATCTATCAATCTTTCCATCTTCTCAATTTGTTTTTCATCATCGAGCTTAACTGTTGTTTGTGGAATCATCTCAACATCTGCTGATAAAAACTTATAATTTTTATCCTCCAACTTCTCTCTTATCGAAGAAAAATCTTCTGGTGAAGTCAAAACTTCAAAATATTCATCTTCTGATGTAAAATCTTCTGCACCATAATCCAAAACTTCCATCATAAGTTCATCTTCGTCTATAGTATTGTCTTTTTCTATTAGTATTACTCCCTTGCGATCAAACATAAACGATACACACCCTAAAGTACCTAAATTACCTCCAAACTTATCAAAAAAATGTCTGACATCTCCTGCTGTTCTATTTCTATTATCTGTAGTTGCCTCGACAACAACCGCAACTCCATTAGGACCATAGCCTTCATATGTTATCTCTTCGTAGTTAGTTAAATCTTGATCTCCTGATGCTTTTTTTAAACTTCTCATAATGCTATCATTTGGCATATTAGAAGCTTTAGCCTTTGCTATAACATCTTTAAGTTTTGAATTTGTCTCAGGATCAGGCCCTCCCATTTTTACACAAACCGCTATTTCTCTTCCGAGCTTAGTAAACAATTTACCCTTTTGTGCGTCTGCCTTACCTTTTTTATGTTTTATATTTGCCCATTTCGAATGCCCTGACATATAATCCCCCTACCTATCTATAATTCTATTTTCACACAAATTAAATTTTATTTTAAATCAAGTAAAAAGTCAAGAGGGCTAATCGTCACTTGCAACGTAAACACCATCTAACTCTTCCCACAATATTCTGTTATTTGTTTCATCTACCACTTTTGTAATAAAATTAAGTTTCTCTTCTTTAGGCACCTGTACTACCATTTCTACATCTATATCATAAACAAGTTTATCTATTCGGTACCCAATCTTTTGAACCAAATTTTGTAGCTTTCCTATGTAATTATACTCAAATATTAGTTTTATATTTATGCGATAAACCATTTTAATAACTTTCGCTTTTTCAATGGCCAGCTGTGCACTTTTACCATATGCGCGTATCAGTCCTGCCGCACCTAAAAGTGTTCCTCCAAAATATCTCGTAGTAACTACTGCGACATTTACCACACCAAGTCTTACTATAGACTCTAGCGTAGGTTTACCCGATGTTCCACTTGGTTCCCCATCATCTGAAAATCTCTGCAACAAAACATCTTCGTACACACTATATGCATATACATTATGCGTAGCATCTCTGTAACGCTCTTTTATAGAATCTATGAAATCAATAGCTTCCCTTTCTTTTGAAACAGGTACGACCCTAGATATAAACTTAGACTTTTTTTCTTCATATAATATCTCTGCCTCACCAAGCACAGTTTTGTATTCGTTATTCAAATACACACCACCTTAAATTTCTACTTCTGAATCTTTCTTTATCAAGATTCTAGCTATTCTATTTCTATCCATCTCCGCTATTTCAAACAAAAAATGCCCATCAGTAATTTTCTTACCCTTCCTAGGCATCTCATCTTCTAACACCATATGAAACCATCCAGCTATAGTATCAACCTCTTCATTAGAAATATCAGTTCCTATTTCTTGATTCAAATCTTCTATCAACATTCTTCCGTCAACCGAATATACATTTCCTATTTTTTCTATCTCTGGTCTCTCATTGTCGAACTCATCCTGTATATCCCCAACTATTTCTTCTAGCATGTCCTCCAAATTTATTATGCCTGCGACTCCTCCATACTCATCCACAACCGTAGAAATTAGTATTTTCTTCTTCTGCATCAATTTGAGAAGTAAAGTAAGTTCCACAGTCTCTGGAACTCTTAAAATTTCTCTTGTTATCTTCTTCAAATCAAACTTTTCTTTTGCCAAACATTCTGAATAAAAATCTGCTATATGAACAAATCCAATTATATTGTCTTTATCTCCTTCTGCAACAGGATATCTGGTATTCTTAGTTTCAGATACTTTTTTATAGTTTTCCTCAAATGAATCTTCGACAAACAACACTTCCGTACTTGTTCTCGGAATCATAACCTCTCTTGCTATTCTGTCTGAAAATTGAAAAACATTATCTACTAGCATACTCTCTGTTTGATTTATCAAACCATTCTTATGACTCTCATCAACTAACAAACGTATCTCTTCTTCTGTATGTGCCTGCTCACTCTCAACCGAATACGGATTAAATCCAAAAAGCCTTACTACACCATTGGCCGTATGATTTAAAAGCCATATTAAAGGATATGTGATTTTATAAAACCAGGTAAGTGGTATAGATAAAACAATAGCTATTTTTTCAGTAGACTGTATTGCTATTGTTTTGGGAACTAATTCTCCCAATACTATGTGCAACATAGAAATAAGCATATATCCTAAAGTAAATGACAACGTACCCAATAATTGCGGCGATATCCCGAACAATTTAATAACTGGTGCTAAAATAAACGCCATTGCAGGCTCACCAACCCAACCTAAACCAACTGAAGCCAATGTTATTCCAATCTGACACGCTGAAAGATATGCATCTAACTTACCTACAACTGCTCTAGTGTACTTAGCTCCTATGTTTCCCTCTTTAATCAACTGCGTCAATCTGGTAGGCCTTATCCTCACTATTGAAAACTCGGCCGCAACAAAAAAAGCATTGAACATAAGTAAAACAAAAACAACTAAAAGCTTCAATATAATTTGGGCCAAACTCGCGCTATCCAAAATTAAAAATTCCCTCCTCAACTCGTAATAATACTATCTTTTTTTAGTATATTGCTTTTTTACATTTTTATCAAGAGCCTATATGTATCCATTTGTATTCAATTTCTAGATCCATCAAGCTTAAGCTTTCTCTTTCTCTTTTTTTCGACAGTTTTAAAAAAAATAATAACCCCCTAAATTATAATTAATTTATACTATTTTTAAAATATTGATAAAATATACAAATGGTAAAATTAAATTATTAAATGGAAGAATTATGTTTGTAATTTTTTAAAAAATTGGTGATTTATTATTGCAATTTATAAATATTGATGGGATATTATAACTATATTGACAAATTGATAAAAAAAATGTATCTTATTTCTTGTGTATTAAATTTATGAGAGTAGCTTACATTATGCTTAGTTCAAATATTTCGATGTACTTGGCAATAGCAATCTTTTTAATTACATATCTGTTTATTATTTTAGAAAAATTTGATAGAACTTTAGTTGCAATTATGGGTGCGTTTTCTATGATTATTTTAAAAATTATGAATCAGAAATCAGCGCTAGCTGAAGTGGATTTTAACACACTCGGCCTTTTAATAGGTATGATGATATTAGTCACGATAACTAAACGAAGTGGTATATTTGAATATATATCTATAAAATTAGTTAAAGTTGCAAAAGCTAATCCTGTTAGAATAATGATTTTTTTATCTTTATCTACAGGATTATTGTCTGCCCTTTTAGACAATGTAACAACCATAATGTTAATTATTCCTATAACACTAAGCATCTCTGATAAACTAAAAATAGATCCAATACCTATTGTTATTACAGAGATATTTGCATCTAATGTGGGTGGAACTGCCACATTAATAGGTGATCCACCTAACATAATCATAGGTAGTGCTGTAGGGCTCTCTTTTTCCGATTTTATTATAAATAATGGCCCATTTGTATTAGTTACACTTATTTTAACTATAGGGCTATATGCGCTTCGTCATAAAAAAAGTCTTACAACAACGGATGAATTAAAAAAGGAACTCTTGAAAATAAACGAATCAGAATTAATAAAGAACAAGAATCTTCTAATAAAAAGCTTATGCGTTTTATTCTTTGTTTTTATAGCATTTTTGCTCCACAAAACGTTCGGATATGAATCAGCAACAATCGCTATGACTGGTGCTATTGTGCTTCTTCTAATATCAGGGGTAAACATTGAAGAAACTTTAGCTTGTGTTGAATGGAACACAATATTTTTCTTTATTGGGCTATTTATATTAGTTGGAGGATTGAAAGCTGTTGGTGCTATAGATATGTTGGCTGAGTATGTTTTAAAACTCACCGGTGGCAATTTGACATTGACAACTATATCAATATTATGGGTGTCTGCTATCGCTTCAGCTTTCATTGATAACATTCCGTTTGTTACTACTATGATACCATTAATAATACATTTAGGAGCTATATCTGAAATGAATTTAAACCCTCTTTGGTGGGCACTATCTTTGGGAGCTTGTCTTGGAGGCAATGGAACAATTGTTGGTGCAAGTGCCAATGTTATAGCTGCAGGATTATCTAACAAACAAGGTCATAAAATAACTTTTAGGAAGTTTTTGTTTGAATCTTTTCCTATGATGATATTGACTATTGCATTTGCAACAATATATTTGTTCATTAAATATTTAAAATAATTAGCAATTAAAATACTTTTTTGTTGCCCAAACAAGAAACATTGTGGTATAATATTTTCATAGTGAATATTCTACTATATCGTTCACTGTAGTTAAGAAAGGGGATTTTTATTATGAAAAAAATACTTTTAGTATTTTGCATGATTTCTTGTTTGGTTAGTTCTGTTACATTCGCATCAAATTCAGGCTTACAAACAACTCATAAGGCTTTTGGGAAAACTTCTACTAATAGACAACAAATGTTTGCAAACATATCCAACATATCATATGATAGTTTTGAGGAAATTTTAGTTAATGGGAAAAAATTGCATCTAGATCAAAGACCTTTTTCAATAGATGGAAATAGATTTCTTCCGCTTAAAAAGATTTGTGAAAATTTAGGTTGTAACGTTTCGTGGGATGGACAAAATTATCAGGTAAAAGTCACAAGAGACAATAATACACTACTTCTTACAATTGGTAGTAATACAATTATAGTAAATGGTAAAGCTAAAAAAGTAAAAGTTGCACCAGTAATTGTGGATAATAGAACTTTTGTTACAGCTTCGATAATACAGCTTGGACTAGGTGATTCCGTAGAAATAAATCCCAAAGGAGATTTTATAATAACAGCTAAAAATAAAATGAATATCTCTATGGATACAACCAATATAAGAAAAACAATATACAAAGAAGATAAAGATGGATTTGTAACAGGATTAGCACAAATAAATATACCACATTTTTCAACTAAAGATCATAATAAAGAAAAAGCTTATGCAAAAATGAATCAACATTTTGAAAATTTTGCAAATAAATTTTCCGATGATGAATTAAAATCTGCATTGCAGTGGAGTAATAAAGAATTATTAGAGACTATATATCTTGATTGCAAAATAGTTTTTGTGGGAAAGGATATCTTATCAATTGAATACCCAATTATGAATGCGTCTGGATTACCTTATGGCCTACACACTGTTGGGGAAATGTATTACAAATCAACTGGTGATAAGGTAGACATAAATAAAATATTTAAAGAGAAAAATAAAGGTAATGTAGTTTATGATGTTTTAATGAATGCCTATATAAACGAAGATAGGCACCTAGCACAAGATTTAAGCTATCTAAAATGTATAACTGAAGCTAAAAAAGACGTATATTTTTCTGATAATACAGCTGTATTAAAATCTCTTGCTTTTTGTATTTATGATCCTGCCGAAACTAATGTACCACCTTATGTAAATAGATTTGTATGGCTATCAAATAAAGACAATGCATTGTTATTAAATTTTTATTTTGATAAATCAGTGATGAGTGGATATACTAGTATTAATTTAGATAATGCATTAGAATACTTAAATAAATCTTTTATAGATGTTGTATTTGGAAATACCGATCCTATAAGATATTTAATAAAAGATAGTAAAGGTAACGATACCTATTGTTTTTGTGCTATGAGAGTTGGCAATAATTTAAAAAAATATGAAGGTAACTATAAATTAGACATTATAAAAACTTTTGGAAATAAAAATTTAAAGGCTTCTGATGAAAATACAATAAGTAATTTGGGTTTAGGTGAAAATGAAGTAAAAGTTTTATATAACATACCAGATAAAGGAAACGGTGGACTTGTTAGTTCTAATTCGCTTGTATATTTAAAAACAAGTAACAAATTTAATAAAGAAAAGATTGGCGGTAAAGAATATTTAGTTGTAAATAGTACCATCAAAGAATATTGGGAAAAAATAGATTAATATTCTTAAAATATAATTAACTTTATTTAATCAAGTTGTCTTATATCTTACTATATTTCAAGTTAAATGATATAAGACAACAATCATTTTAAGAATATTATTTGACAATACTAACTACAAGATGATACACTAGATCCTGTGGTTAATAAGATTTGGATAGTGAGGTGAATTATTGTGATTACATCGGATATGCTTATATCAGAAATTTTAGAAATAGATCCTAAACTTGCTGCTGTATTCTTTGAAAACGGCATGTTTTGTGTGGGATGTGCATCTGCTGCACAAGAAAGTGTGAAAGATGCTTGCGCTACTCATGGTATTAATGCAGATGAATTAGTAAAAAAATTAAACGAGCATTTAAGTTCAAATTAACATATGGGGCTATGTGTACCATCTTAGCCCTATCTTATGCTACAGTAGATAATTTTTTTTGTGAATTGATATAAATACAAGAGCTAAATTTTGACTAAAGGCTTGTGTTACTTTTTGCTTTAGCCATTAGTTTTTAATAGGACTCATTGACTCTAAATAGGATATATTTTATATTAGAGATTGAAAGTAGAGGTATAATTATAATGAAAAATAAGTTTTTAAATTACTCGCACCATAAGTTTGCGAAACCTACAAATTACTTTTTAAGTTGCTTAAAGAAAATTAGAGGTAAAACATTAATGCTTTTGTACAATTATTCAAAGCATTACGTAGGTTATCCTTTTCATTCTTTGGTTCAACCTGTTAAAAACAATACTTTAAAAAAGGCGTGCTACGCCGAAGATTTACAATTAGCAAAAAGTATACTATCACGTGGAGCTGATCCAACAACAGTTGTAGATCATAATAGATATAAGTATTCAGTTATATTTCTAAATAAAACCTTTAAATATGAACATGAATGTGTGTTAGATCTAGTGTTCGACAACATCGAAAAAAACATACCTTTTAACAACGGATGGAAAGACTTATTTTGCGATATGATTAGTCATGCTAAACAAATAGATCAAGATATATTAGATAGATTAATTTACCATGCTTGTTTTATCTTTTTCCATGAGGCTACATTCAATAACAATTGCATGAATCGTACGCTTGCTATAATAAATACTTTAATTGAGAAAAAAGCAACAATAGATAAAGAATTTCTAGATGACATATTAAATTATACGCATCATTTAAACCCTCTAGTTAGGTATAATATATCCCTTTCATTAAGACAGGAGGGTATTTTTGTAAATGATGAAAATTTACCTACTGTGTTAGATCATATTTTTGATTTTGATAATAAGAAAAATAAATTATTGCTTTCAATTTTAGATACATATACAAGGACTACATCCTTAAGAGAATCTAGAGAACTTGTTAGAAGTTTAAATATAACCCATGAAGAAAAAACACAAGCATTAAACATATTAGAATTAAATCGTAATAACCAAATTATAGACTTATGTATCAAATCTAAAAAAGCTAGATCTAATACTTTTCAACTTAAAATGTGACATTATTTATCTATACTTCTCTATCTAAAAATTTTTCAAACTCTTGGTATATTATTGGCCTTGAAAAATAATATCCTTGAGCAAAATCAAAATCATTTTCTATTAAAAAAGCAACCTGTTCTTTAGTTTCAACCCCTTCAATTATAACAGGTATATTTAATACTTTTGTCATATTTAGAATTGATAATAAAAAGTTTATTGACGTTTTCTGAAAACTTAGTCCGTCGATAAATAATTTATCTAATTTTATAACATTAAATGGTATATCTCTTAAATTCCCTAATGAAGAATATCCACTACCAAAATCATCCATAAAAAATTCAAATCCGAAATCTTTTAAATCATGTATTATAGACAAAAGTTCTTTTGTTGTATTCATATATGAATCTTCTGTAATTTCCAATTTTAAACACGATGGTTCCAATTGATACTCTCGAACCAGTGATTTAAGAGTTTGTGACAAGTTTTTAGATAATAAACTTGCTCTTGATATATTTACCGATATAGGTATAATTTTTTTGTTCTCGTCTTTTCTTCTTTTCAAATATTTGCATACTGTAGTCCATACGTAAATATCAATAGTATTTATAAAACCATTTTTCTCGGCGTATGGTAAAAATTCGCTTGGTGATAGCAGTCCCTTTGTAGGATGTTTCCACCTTATCAAGGCCTCAGCGTATTCTATTTTTAACGTCTTTAAATTATATATTGGCTGAAAATATATCTCAAATTGGTGTTCTTGTAGCGCCAAATTTATATTATAAAAAAGTTTTTGTTCTTTCAAAATAGAATCATACAATACATTATCATAATAAGCGTACCCATCCACTATCTTCCCTTTTACATTTTTTAGCGAAAGTGCCGCTTTATCTGACATCAAACCAACCGGCAAACATGGATTATCTATCACATATACACCAACACAAATAGTTATACTAAACCCTTCTTCAACTGTCTTTAATGTTTGAGATAAATATTCGTATACATCCTTTGCCCTATATCTTTCTGTTGGAATACAAATTAAAAATATATCGTTTTCTAGTCTTCCATATGTTCCTATGCCACCAGCAACAAGATTCCTTATTGCAAATGCAACTGCTTTTAATATTTTATCACCGGCATCTCTACCCAAGAGTTCATTTACAATTTTGAATCTATTTATATCACATCTAAACATTGAAAATTCACCACTTTTAGATTTAAACAACATAGCCTGTGTTTTTCTATAAAATTCATCTTTAGTATAGATACCAGTAACTTTGTCTAATCTATCTTGTACCTGCTCTGCCTCATACCTATTCCATGTTTTATCCCAAATTAAAATTTTATGATATATTTTATATACAATAATAGCTATAAAATTTAATAGAATTATTACAATAACAGTAAAACTATTGACATAATCCATTATATCCCTAAAATGAAAAGACATACTCATATGATATTGGCCCCTTTGTATTTTTTATAATCATCTCCTTATCTTTATCGTTCATTTAATCATAAATATTATGTTACCAATTCAAAGATCATAAACAGTGCAGAAAAAAACACTCCCAAAGTTAATGCTTTATCTATTACCCAGCCTTTGAAATTCTTAATTGGTGTACTCAAATTTTCCTTTTGAAAACTTGATTCTATCGTAATACCGTTACTATATATACCTCCATCACCAAATATGCTATCTTCATCATCACAATATATGTTTATTTTCTTGCTATCTCGCAATGTCTCCAGACGTCCCTTTGACACTATATGCACTTCTGCAGTATTATATATGCCACCGCCACCTATCATAGCACCCAAGCCTTTGTGTACGCCTTTGCTTTTATTATATATGTTAATTTTACCTCCTTCTATAACAATATTGCTTGCATTTCCTCCCTGGATATTATTAATGCTATTGTTTAAATTTGCAACACCACCGCCACCTATCCCAGCCCCAATTCCATTTGAAATTTCCTCTGAATTCATCATTATTGTTACTTCTCCATTTAGCATATAAAACATCTTTAAATTTCCGCCATACAAAAACTTTATTTCGTTATTGACATTGCAAACACCACCGCCACCTATCCCAGCCCCTTTTGCATATTCTCCATATTCAACTGAATTCTTTATCAATACTTTCCCTTTTTTAATAATAATATTACCAGCATTTTGACAATCAATTCTTTTTTGAAAATTCTCCACCAAAATGCCATTGCCACCTATTCCAGCTCCTCTATCAAACGGATAAACAATAAGATTACCTTCTCCCCTACTATCTATTATTAAGGTAGATTTATTGGGCACATATATTCCCGCGCAATCATACTCATTTCCGTCTTTAAAATAATATCCACCATAAATATTTACATTGCCTTTAGATGCAACATCTATTATTAATGTAACTCCTGGCTCAATTTCGATCCCAGAGCAATTATTCTCACTATTTCCTATGAATATATCTTCCATATTTTCAAATCGCAAAACACAACTCTTTAATACTTTTATTCCATCATCAATACTCTCCGCTATAACAGTATTTTCAAATACATTGTGTGCATATGCTAAGCTTGTCCTATAATTCATAATTATAAAAAAAACCATGCACAAAACTATGTATTTTCTTATGCACTCAATATTAGCATATTCCAAAATACTATCCCCTCTCCAATGTTATTTCACACTACTTGCCAATCATAACTATAATACCTGCAAAAAACATCAGAATAGTTGAAAATATCTTATCTCTAGATTTTGCCAACACATCTCTTACACCAATAAATTCTGTATCTAAATTGTATACAGGCAAACTTCCCTTAATACATGTATTATTACAATTTACACTACCACTTCCTATATCCGCACCATCTTTATATCCACTAGCTGCATTTAATCTTTCATCCTTAATATTTTCAAACTCTATCAACTGTCCTTCGTATATTCTAGGACATGCTTTTTCATTAAATATGCCACCACCACCTATTCCAGCTCCTAGGCCCTTTATATTGTTATTACTGCCACCTCTTGCTGTTATAACACCACCTGCGATACGAATCTTATTTAAATTTCCGCCTCTTATATTTCCTACTTTACTTGCTATATTACAAACACCACCGCCACCTATCCCAGCCCCAATTCCATCGCAATCTGTGCAGCCTCCTCCCATGGCAGTTACATTTCCTCCACTTATCTCTATAAAATCTAAGCTTCCGCCTATTAAATTCTCCCTATCTATTGCATTAAATACTCCACCGCCGCCTATTCCAGCTCCAACTCCTCCAAAAGAATTATTAAAACAACTACAAGAACTTGACGCTACAATAGTTCCGCTTTTTATGTAAATACTACCAGCATTTATCATGCTATAATCCATATCCCTGCTCTTCATAGCTACTCCACATCCACCTATTCCCGCGGCTCCTAAGTACCCCAGAGCATTCAATACCCCTGTCTTGTTCCCTTCTATTACAAGCGTTGCCCCTGTAGGAACATATATACCTGCATACGAATACCCATTGTCCCAACTATTCAAACTACCACCATAAACATTTATATTTCCGCAACCTCTTATCTGTATGATCAAAGTAATGCCTGGTGATATTTCAATACCTGGACACCTATTATTATACATATCTCCAATAATAATATCCTGTGAATTGTTAAATGCTATTTTGCAACTTTTAGTTGCTCTTATACCCTCATATATACTGGTTGTAATTTTACAATTTTTGTCTATATTAACCGGATTAGCCAAGGCAATAATATCTTTGCACCCTAAAACAACAACAAAAACTAATACATAAATATTATTAGTAAAAAAGCACCTACCCCGCTTATAAAGGGTAAGCGCAATTATATTAAGCTTTTCCATTACATCCCAAAACATGTACTAATTTGTGTTTCACCACTTCTTTTATCGCAGCTCTAGCTGGTGATAAATATTGTCTTGGATCAAAATGCTCCGGATGTTCAACAAAATGTTTTCTTATAGACGCTGTCAATGCAAGTCTTAAATCTGAATCTATATTTATCTTGCAAACCGCCATTTTTGCAGCCTGTCTTAACATATCCTCTGGGACCCCTTTTGCTCCAGGCATATTTCCGCCAAATTTATTTATTATATCAACGTATTCTGGCATTACTGACGAAGCTCCATGTAAAACTATTGGGAACCCTGGTAATCTCTTTTGAACTTCTTCTAAAATATCAAATCTTAATCTTGGTTCACCTTTGAACTTGAAAGCTCCGTGGCTTGTTCCTATAGCAATTGCCAATGAATCAACACCGGTCCTTTGAACAAACTCCTCAACTTCATTAGGATCTGTAAACGCAGCATCCTTATCAGCTACATTAACATCATCTTCTATACCAGCTAACTTACCGAGCTCTCCTTCAACTGTAACTCCCTTATCATGAGCATAATCTACAACTTGCTTTGTTAATTTTATGTTCTCTTCAAAAGAATACTTGGATCCATCTATCATAACTGATGAAAACCCTCCATCGATACATTGTTTACAAAGCTCAAAACTATCTCCATGGTCCAAATGAAGTGCTATTGGAAGTCCTGTATCTTCTATTGCAGCTTCTACTAATTTTGTAAGATATACATGCTTTGCATACTTTCTAGCTCCTGCTGATACTTGAAGGATCAACGGTGCGTTTTCTTCTTTAGCTGCCTCTGTAATTCCCTGAATGATCTCCATATTGTTTACGTTGAAAGCTCCTATAGCATATCCACCTTCATACGCTTTCTTAAACATCTCTGTTGTTGTAACTAATGGCACAACTATCAACTCCCTGTTATCATATTTTCTGTAATTGTTCAAGAATTACCAAAGAATATTCTACATCAAATTCCTAATCAATACAAGAATTATTTTCGTTTATTGGACTGGACTCAAACTGTGTCTCATAATATATTAATAATGTGCATAATACAAATCCATATTTTTAAATGGTCCTCGCACAACTCCCTTTAGATTATGCTGAACAACATAATTTATTCTAACATAATACAGTGGGTATATAGGAATATCATCTGCTATTATAGCTTCCATTTTATCGAATATATCAATGCTTTCCTTTTTATTAAGATAAAACAAACCTTGATCCATCAAGGCGTCATACTCTGGACTACTATAAGTAGTAGACCCTCCTTTGCCTAATTTTTCAAGATATGTAATAGGACTATCGTAATTAGGCTTGATACTATCAACCACTATATCAACCCCCATAGCCTTATACTTTTCAAACTCTTCTGTGTCTATTGCACTTAGTATATTAACTGTTATACCCCAATAATTTTCTATACAATCTTTGTAATATTGAGCCTCTTTCAACCAAAATTCATTATTTTTCGTTAATAGACTAAGACTCGTATCTTTTCCTAATCTACCTAGCTCATTATCAAATATCTCTTTAGCCATCTTTATACATTGTTGCTTAGTTGGCCTAAACTTAATTGCAGACATATTATTTGCGTACTTTACAACAGGATTCGTAAACAATTTTGCAGGAACATTAACCTCTCCTGAAACCTTATCACACAATTCCTCCCTATCAATAACATACGTTATCGCTTTTCTTACATCACTACTTTGCATAAGATCCTTCTTCATATTAAACTCTAAATATACGGTTTGACCGTCAAGACATTTTTTTATTTTATATCCACTCATATACAAAGATTTCAAATATTCACCCTTAACATCAATTATATCTAAATCGTGTGCTTTAAACATATTAAACAGTAACTCATCATCGTCACTTATTAAGAATTCTATTTCATCTAATTTTATATTATTTCTGTTCCAGTAATAAACATTTTTTCTAAGCTTTATACTCTCACCACGATTCCATTCATCTAATATCCATGGTCCATTAAAAATTAAATTAAACTCAGTTTTTGCATACTCTCCTTGTTGTCTTTCGTAGAATTCTCTTTTTATTGGCATAAAACTAGGATTAGCTAATAAATGTAACAAATATGGACAAGACTTTTCTAGAGTAATCTCTAAAACATAATCACTTTTCGCTATTACACCAACATCATCCCTTTGACCGTTACTTAAATTGTACGATTTTGCATTCTTTATTAAATATAACTTACTTGCACACTTAGACTCATTTTGAGGATTTAGCACCTCTTTTAATGCAAACTCAAAATCCATCGCTGTAATTCTCGAGCCGTCAGACCATCTACCTCCTCGCAAATAAAAAGTATAAGTTAATTTATCTTCCGATACATACCAACTTTTAGCTACTCCTGGTACTACATTCTGGTTCTTATCCAAACGAGTAAGCCCTTCGAATATATGCCCCATAATAACGTTCGATTCAGCATTATCTGCAAATATGCTATTTAATTCTTTTGGATCTGTTCGCAAATTTACAACAACTTTTTTCTGAATCTCTTTAGGAGATCTTTTGATTTTATTAGTACACCCTACCATTGCTAGCATTGCCACTAATACCACTGATAAAAATATAGTTATTTTTCTCATCATGTACCTCCCTATGTAAAATACTTAAAAAGGGAGCAGCATAAAAGCTCTCCCTATTTTACTTCTTGTATCTCTTTATACCTTTTTATTTTCATAGTTGATGTTTTTTCAAATTCCGCATTTTTTATTTCCAATAACTTCACTGCTTTGTACGACGTCAGTTTCTTATTAACTTCTTTTACTCTTTTCCATATTATGTCACGTATCTCATCATCGCTTACATTTCCATACTTTTCTTGTATCCTATCAAAATTAGGAACAACTCTGGCCGTTATGGTTAAATCAATGCTACGACCTTCCTTTGACTCTTTACCATATACCATAACTTCCTTTATTTCTTCACTCTTCTCAAGCAACATTTCAATCTCTTCGGGATATATATTTTTACCATTTTGCGTAACAATAACATTTTTACTTCGACCTGTTAAATACAAAAATCCATCCTCATCTATACATCCTATATCTCCTGAATGAAAATATCCATCTTCATCTATTACCTTTTTAGTTTCGTTTTCATCCTCATAATAACCTATCATTAGAGTAGGTGATTTTATCAATATTTCTCCTTCTCCATTTTCATTCGGATTTAATATTTTTATATCTGCCTGGACAATCGCTTTTCCCGCAGACCCAGTATGTGTATCATATTCCGGTGTTAATGCCGCTATAGGCGCAGTTTCTGTTAATCCATATCCTTGTAAGAAAGTGATTCCTATCCCCTCGAGCCAAATTCCAACCGTTTTCTCGATAGGCGCTGCTGCAGAAACAATTATCCTTAAATTGCCCCCCAAATTCTCATGTATCTCCTTAAACACCCTTCTTTTAACGTCAATCCCAGCCTTCTTTAAAAGATTTGTAACCGAAATCATTGCACTAACTAACTTGTTTTTCTTATTCTTAACTATCTTTTCGTTGATCTTCTTGTACAAGCTTTCAACCAAAAGCGGCACTGTTAAAATAGCAGTAGGTTTTGCTTCATTCAAATTGGGAACTATATACCTTAGTCCCTCACATATAGCAATAGATGCACCTTGTGACACAGGATACAAAAATCCTATTGTTGATTCATAACAATGATGCAATGGAAGCACAGAAAACAACCTATCCTCAGGATAAATCTTAACATACGCAGTAACTGCATTAATATTTTCTGCCAAATTTCTATTATTTAGCATAACTCCTTTTGAATTGGATGTTGTCCCTGAAGTAAAAAACAATACCCTAAACTCTTCAGGATCTATAACAATATTTTCAAAGTCTTTATTGCCTGAATCAACTATGTTCTTTCCTATTTCCATCAAATTATTTAATCCTACATTTTTACTCTGTAAACCAGCATCAGACTTCATCTCTATAAAATACTTTACATTACGTATATTTTTTTCTATTTTTTGTATGTCCCCTTTTTTCTTTGGAGAATATATAACAGCCTCCGCCTTAGACCTTATTATCAAATTTTCTAATTCATTTGGAGGGAGCTCTTTATCAACTGGCACTGCAATCCCTGCACCGCAAAGTATTGCCATATATGACACATACCACCCATACTGAGTCTCCCCTACAATAACAATTCTTTTATTTTTCAAATTAAGTACACTAATAAGCGATGTACCAAGACTTAAAACGTCCCTATAAAATTCTCTATATGTTTTTGTTACATACTCTTCCTTATGATTAGGTTTTTCTAAAATACATGGCCTATCACTATATTCTTCTACCGCTTTTGTAAAAAACTCCTTAACCGTTTTGTAGAATGTCATATCATACGGATTTTCTCTTTTGCTTATTTTCTGTATCTCAAAATTAGTAGAGTCAATCTTTCTTAATTCATCTACATTTATCTCCATTTTACGAAATTTCATCTTTGGTTTTCTTAAATTTTTAAAGCCCATAATTCACCTTCCATATAAAATACTTTTTTCCGTCAAAAAGATTATACACCAAAAACTCTTTTTTTGCTAGTATGCAAAAGTTTTCATTTTAAGTATCGCATTGTTAACCCTTAAGGTCGATATTTCATCAACCACTCGTTTATCTTAGCTTCATAACCATTTTGAGTTGGATTATAATATATTGTTCCTTCCATACAAGATGGGAGAAAAACATCCCTAACTAAATTATTAGGATAATCATGTGCATATTTATACCCTTTTCCATAACCCAATTTGTCCAATCCATCTACTGTTGCGTTTCTAAGCTTTAGAGGAACATCTCCAGTATTTTTAGTAGATACATCCGAAAGCGCCTTATTAATCGCCATATAACAAGAATTAGATTTTGGGCTAGTAGCCACCATAATTGCCGCATGCGACAAAATAATTCTTGCCTCTGGCATACCTATCATTTTTACTGCATTTGCTGCGGCAACTGCAACACAAAGCGCATTAGGATTCGCCATGCCCACGTCTTCTGAGGCACAAATTATTATTCTTCTTGCTAAGAAATTTATATCTTCGCCTGCGTACAATGCCCTTGCCAAATAAAACACTGCCGCATCTGGGTCACTACCTCTCATAGATTTTATGAATGCACTTATATTGTCATAATGGGAGTCTCCATTTTTATCAAACGATATTGTTTTTTGTTGCACGCATTCTTTAATATCATCTAAACCTATTTTTATTTTACCATCTTTATCAATTTTGCCTGTATTAACTGCCAATTCCAAGGCATTTAGGGCAACTCTAGAATCCCCATTACAAACGTCTCCCAAAAATTCAATTACTTTATTATCTACAGAAATATTAAAGTTTCCGTATCCATTTTCTTTATTGGTAATAGCGTTATTCAAAACAGTAATTATATTATCTTTAGTTAGAGGTTCTAACATAAAAACTGTTGATCTTGAAATTAACGCTTTATTTACCTCATAAAACGGATTTTCAGTCGTAGCTCCAACTAAAACAATCTTTCCGCTTTCAACATAAGGCAACAGCACATCTTGCTGAGTTTTATTAAACCTATGTATCTCATCTATAAAAACTACTGTTTTGGTTGATTCCCCAATTGTGTAATTATTTTGAGGTTCTACAATCTTTCTTATATCTCCTATACTTGCCGAAACTGCATTTAATTTTTTAAATTGAGCTTTTGTAGAATTCGCTATTATCCTGGCCAATGAAGTCTTACCTGTGCCCGGCGGTCCATAAAGGATGATAGAACTTACTCTATCATTTTTTATCATCCTATATAATAGCTTACCTTTGCCTACAATCTTATCCTGACCCACAAACTCATCTAGCGTTTTTGGTCTCATTCTATATGCTAATGGCTCTTTATTCTCCATAAAATCACTCCACATCTGTTATGATTACAACAAATTCATTCTACAACAATTTAGAGAATTTGTAAAATTCCTTTCTAAATACTGTCAATTACCCCCAACCTTAAAGGGTCGAGACTTGTGTTAATTTCAATATCACAAGCTTTAAACTTTTAGAAAAATAATATGTGATAATGGATGGGAAATGTTTAGTCCTTAAGCTTCACATTGAGAATTTTATGAAAAAAAATTTGAGGTGTACGTAGGGGGAAAAAGTAACTTACAGGTATTATATATTTTTTTAATTCATACGATACAATAAATTACAACCGTTTACACAGTGAGGTGATTAAATTTGAATTTTCCGTCTAATAATAATATAGCCATTTTTTGCAAAATATCTATGGATAAAGGATACACTTGGATTCAGGGAATAATAACAGCCTTATCCCACCACAATAATTCTATGTCTGTATTTTTATCTTCAAAGAATTTTTTTAAATATGCTAATTTTAAAAATGAAATAATTATAAAAGCTTTAGATTCAACTCATGAAAATATATATATTGGTACTATAAATAGAAGCATAATAAACAAAAGGTCACATTTTTTAAAAATACATATAAAATCAATCCTATCATTTTATGATAAAAGAAAATTCGTAAGGTTCTTAGTAAATTACGGTGCCAATATCAAAGTTGACAATTTGGACGAATTCCATGTTAAAATTTCTGACCTAAGTTTTGGTGGATTGTGTTTCTTCTCAAAACACAATCTAAAGTTAAGTTCTAATATTTTAATTACAATAAATGTAACCCGCAAATTACAACTTTCTTTATACGGAACTGTAATTGACAAAATACCCTATGAACACGAATTCAGATACTCAGTAAAAATAACACCAAAATCCATTCAAGATCAAGAAAAACTTAATCAAGTTATGGACACTTTACTTCTCAAACAAAACGGTATCAAAAACACATATATTTTTCACTCTTGGCTAAAAACTTTTTTAATCATAGGTTTAACTATTCTATCTTGTACAATAATTACATGGTTTCTGATTAATCTCTTAAGCTAATTTTTCTATACACAACAAAACAGGAGGATTGTTTACCTGGTTCGGGAAATCTACCACTGTAACACCATATCCTCTTGGATTTAGCTTTGACGCAAACTCCAAAACTTCTTTTTTCTCTTGAAATCCCGTGTCTCCCCCTGAATATACAACAACTACTATAATTCCATTTACCTTCAGCAAAGTCAATGCCTTATTTATAGCAACAATAGTTGTATCTGCTCTTGTCGCTATAGTATGATCTCCTGTCGGAAAATACCCTAAATTAAACACAACGGCACTTATAACATCTTTTATGTACTTATCCATATTCTGATGCCCATCACAAATAAATTCAATATTGCCAAAGTCCCCATTTTGGGCTATCTTACTCTTTGTTATATTGATCGCGATATCTTGTATGTCAAAAGAATATACCCTACCTCTTTCTCCTACTAAACGTGATAAAAACATAGTATCATTACCTTTGCCACATGTTGCATCAACTACTACATCATTCTCATGTACAAACTTAGCTAATACCTCATGCGACAAGGTAAGTGCATTTTTTAACACTCTTGACACTTTTCCTGTACCCCTATTCTATCTTTTTTATTGTTGTATATATACACAATAAAAGATGCTAGTATAACTATTCCTCCACCTACAACTGATCTAATACCAACTTTTTGACCAAGTATAAAATACCCTAATAGCATAGAGAATAATATTCCTGCATAATTATATATACTAACCTCCGATGCTGGTGCCAATCTATACGCATATGTTAACGTAAGTTGACTTGCTGATCCAAATACTCCTATCAAAAATAACATAAACAAATCTTTCCACGTAGGTAAAACAAAATTATTTATCAAAAATGGTATTGACCCTAATATACTGAACAAACAAAAATTCCAAACTACTGTTAGCCCATTAACTTTATCTTTAAAATAACTCAACAGTGTATACGAAACACTTGATGCCGTCGCCGATAAAAACGCCACTAATATCGGAAATGCATTCGAGTTAAATTGCGGATTTGCTATTACAAAAGCCCCCGAAAAAGCTATAATTAATGCGGGTATCTGTATTCTAGATAACTTTTCTTTTAAAAATACACTCGCAAGTATCGTAATTAGAAATGGAGACATTTTGTGTAACACAGTAACATCTGCCTGGTTTGCATTTGCAGATGCATAAAACAAAAATATCATCCCCAAATAACCAAAAAACGATCTTATAAATAACCAAAAACGATATTTCTTTTCTGCTTTAAGAGATACCTTACTTCTCTTAGCCAAAAAAAATATTAATAAAAGATTTATTACATTACGAACAAAAATCTGTTCCATCAGCGGTACCGTCCCACTAGACAACTTCACAACAACCTGCATGCTTGAAAATGACAATGCAGACAACAACATCAACGCTATCCCTTGCTTTTTTCTATCCATAATACAACTTTCCTCTTTCCTTTTTCTTATTATATCGTAAACAAAGCCACATTTTTTTTAGTTTTTGTGGCCTTGCTGCGTTCTACCTAATTGCATCCTGTCGTATTTTTGTTTCTTTTAAATCCATAGCATCTTTTCTAGATAAGTTTATCCTTCCCTGCTTATCTATGTCTATGACCTTTACCAATATCTCATCATTTTCTTTAACTACATCTTCTACTTTCTGGACTCTTTCTCTATCTAGCTTTGATATGTGTACAAGTCCTTCTTTTCCTGGAAGTATCTCTACAAATGCCCCAAATGCAGTTATCCTTTTTACTGTTCCCATATAAATCTGGCCAACTTCAATATCTTTAGCAATACCTTCAATAATTTTCATTGCACTTTTGGCATTATCTAAGTCAACAGCAGAAATAAATATTTTTCCATCTTCCTCTATATCTATTTTTACTCCTGTGTCTTCTATTATCTTGTTAATAGTCTTTCCCCCAGGTCCAATTATATCTTTTATTTTATCTGGATTTACATTAGATGTGAAAATCTTTGGTGCATAAACTGAAACCTCATCTCTGGGTTTCTTTATCGCTTTTAATATAACGTCATCTATTATTTGATAACGCCCTTTTTTCGTTAAATCAAATGCCTGCCTTATAACTTCGTATGACAAACCGTCCACTTTTATGTCAACTTGTATTGCCGTTATACCCTTCTTTGTACCTGCCACTTTAAAGTCCATATCTCCGAAGAAATCCTCTATCCCTTGTATGTCCATAAAGGTTAAGAAATTCTCTTCATTTTCTTCATCTACTATAAGTCCAGCTGAAATTCCCGCAACTGGAGCTTTTATAGGAACTCCTGCAGCCATTAATGCCAACGTACTTCCACAGACACTTGCCTGAGATGTTGACCCATTTGACATTGTAACCTCTGACACTAAGCGTATTGTGTACGGAAAATCTTCTTTACTTGGTATGACCGCCTCTAGAGCCCTTTCAGCTAACGCTCCGTGTCCTATTTCTCTTCTTCCAGGACCTCTTGACGTCTTAGCTTCTCCTACACTATATCCCGGAAAATTATAATGGTGCATGTACCTCTTATCTGTTTTGTTTAAATCTAATCCATCTAACACTTGTGTCTCACTCATCGCACCTAATGTAGCTACCGTCAATACTTGCGTTTGCCCTCTCTGGAACAAGGCTGACCCATGTACCATCGGCAATACATCAACCCTCGCTGATAATGGACGTATCTCATTTAATCCTCTTCCGTCAACTCTTCTTCCTTCTCTCATAAGATAATCCCTTACTACCTTTTTTTGCAATTTATACAAGGATTCATCTATAGCACTTTCAAAATCTTCGTACTTATCCCTAAGCTCTTCCTTTACTTTCTTAGTTAACGCTGAAATATTCCTATCGCGCTCCATCTTGTCCTTAGATAAAACCGCAACTTTCATCTCTTCATAAGCTATATTTTTAACGTCTTCAAAAATTTCTTTAGGAACAGTAATTGGCTGATAAGTAAATTTTTCTTTACCTACTAGATCTACAATCTCTTGTATAAACTTAACTATCTTCTTTATTTCAATATGCCCAACTTTTATCGCTTCAAGCATAACTTCATCTTCTACCTCTTTTGCACCAGCTTCTATCATAGTGATTTTGTCCTTTGTTCCGGCTAATGTAACATACATCCTACTTCTTTCTCTTTGAGTTTGTGTAGGATTTATCACAATTTTCCCATCAACCAACGCTAGTACAACTCCACCTATAGGTCCGTTAAACGGTATATCAGATATAGAAAGCGCAACAGATGTTCCTATCATCGCGGCTATCTCTGGAGAATTATCTTGCTCCACCGCCATAACTGTATTTACTACTGCAACATCATTTCTTAAATCTTTTGGGAAAAGTGGTCTTATGGGCCTATCTATAACCCTAGACGTTAATATAGCCTTCTCTGATGGCTTACCCTCTCTTTTTACAAAACCCCCAGGTATTTTACCCACGGCATAAAGCCTTTCTTCAAAATCCACACTTAATGGGAAAAAATCTATTCCCTCTCTAGGCTCGGCTGAAGCTGTTGCAGTCGATAACACAACTGTTTTACCGTATTTTACAAATGCAGCCCCATTTGCCATTTGTGCTATCTCTCCTACTTCTACTTCTAACTTTCTTCCCGCCAAATCCATACTAAAAACTTTTTTCATTAAAACTTCCTCCTATATTGTTAATTAGCTGGCGACTGTAGGCTGTAGATTCTATCGTAAAGGCTAGTTAAAAGTACCTTCAAAATACAATCTACCTTCTACTGACGCCGCAATTATTCAAGAAGAAGAGGAGGACATAAACCTCCTTCCTCTATTATTTTTACTTTCTTAGGCCTAATTTTTCCCTAATCGCACGCCATCTCTCAATATCACATCTTTCAAGATAATCCAAAAGCGCTCTTCTCTTTCCAACCATCTTTAAAAGACCTCTCCTTGAGTGCGAATCTTTTTTGTGAATTTTTAGATGCTCATTTAAACTATTTATTCTGTCTGTTAAAATTGCTATTTGCACCTCTGGTGAACCAGTATCTGTCTCATGTCTCCTGTTACTTGCGATTATGTCGCTCTTACTTACTCTTTCCATTCTTTTATTATCCTCCTAAATTTAAAAATCGCCAAAAGCCAAGAGAAGGTCCGGAGTATCTACTACAACCTTAGCGCATGGCTCTCACGTTACATCCCATATGTTATCACAAATACTATGTTTTTGTAAAGTCCTTTTTTTCTTCTTTTTTCTATTGACTGAGTAAATAAAATGTATTATAATAATAAACGTATGGTTTTTGATTTGCAACGCATTGTAATCAAAAGCTTGTGTAATAGCTCGTGAAATCGCTTGTTTACGTAAGTTTCACGTTGCCGAAAAAGGAGTTGGATTAATTATGGACTTTAAAAAAGGTATATTGGTTGGATTAGGCACTGCTGGTGCTGTTAGCGTTAATGATTTAGTAAATCCTTCATCAGCACGTTCGCTAAATATCGCAGAAAACATCATTGTAAAAGATATTCCCACTTCTCATTTAGCACATGATGTATTTTCAAGTGATATTTTAGATTTTAAAATTTACAACCAAAGATTATACAATGACGATAATTTTGATTTTACAAATAGATATTTAGAAAGACTTCATTCGGATGAAGCTTCTAGTTGGCATAAAACAAATGAGGAGGTTGACGCAGATTTATTTAAGGTGGATAGTTTAAGCTACTTAGCTTATGATGATGAAGCATCATCTTTATATCCATCTCGCACAGTTAGTGTAAGCACAATTCGACCATCTTCCACTGTTAGTGAGAGAATTGGCGATATTAAGGTAACACCTATTGTGCAAGATGTGAGATCTTCTGCTTTAGAATACGATAATTTGGTTAAACCTATTGGCCAGCCTACCATTACTAAAGAGCAGCCTAAGATAGATAATTCGTCAAAGGCTAGAAGACACACTACCAGAGACAATTTAAGATACATAAAGAACAATATTTTAAAAGAATTCTTTATTCTATCTTGTGTTGGTACTACGTATGTTTGTGTTAATGCAAATGAAAGATTGAATTTGACACGTGTTGTTAAACATATCTTTGGGAAAGGATCCCCTGAAGATTTAGCGAAGGATATTAACTCTTTTATTGATGGAATGCTATCTTATTGCAAAAGAGATAGTAATTTAAAAAGATGTTTAATAAACATTAAAAAATTAGATTTGACTAATATAGCTGAAAAGTATATTAATAACAACTGGCAAGTTTCTGATTTAGTTAAAGATGTTAATACTTTGCAAGATAATATTTTAGAAGTAGCAGACCAAAAAACAACAATCATAAATTCTATATCAACCGGATTTTTGATGATTGGGTTTGGTATAACCGCAGCTTTTAAAACTTATTTTAGAAAATTAGTTGCTTTTTTGAAATCAAAAATTGATTTTTAGTTTTAGATAATTTACAGTTATACTCCGTGGTAGATAAATCTCGGAGTATTTTTGTTGACTTTTTTAGGTGTATATGATACCATCACAATTGTCTTCAAAAATTATTCACTATAAGGGAGTATATTTATGCTTAAAAAAATTTTACTTAGAAGTGTACCTTTTTGTGTAATATTTTTAGGTATTGTTATACGATTTGCTTGGATATTTTATATGAAAACATATCCGGAGACCGATTTTATGTGGTACCATGTTAAAGGCGTTGAACTTTCTTGTAATATGGGATTTTTAAATGGAATTTATCCTTTTTATACTGGAAAGATTGGTTGTCCAACAGCCTTTAGACCTATCGGCTATCCTTTAACATTAGCTATTTTATATTCTATTTTTGGAACAAATTTTTTAGTGGCAAAGATATTCAATATATTATTGTCAACCTTATCTATGATAAGCTTATATAAATTATGTAAAATGTTCTTTAGTAATAGCGTTTCTAATTTTGCTTTAGCTCTTTTTGCTTTTTCCCCACTTAGTATATGTTATACTAGTATAATTGGATCTGAAACATTATTTCAAACATTGCTTTTGTTGATAACATATAATTTATTTCACAAAAAAAATCCTTATATCCTTGGCATATTGGTTGGATATCTCGCTCTTGTTAGACCCATAGGAATATTCTTTTGTTTTTGTTTAATATTATTCCTGTTATTAGAAAAATCAAAAAATAATATAAAATTTATTACTACTTTTAGCTTAACTTTTTTATTGGTTATATCCGGTTGGTTAATTAGAAACTATGTTCAATTTGGACAAGTTATTTATTCAACAAATGGCGGATATGTTTTATATGTAAATAATAACCCGTATGCTACTGGCTCTTGGAGCGATCCTTACTCCTATCCTAATAGTCCTTTTAAAAAATATTTGTTTAAAGATAATTTTGATGAATTAGCGATAAATAGAGAAGGTAAGAAACTTGCTATCAAATGGATATCAGATAATCCAGATCAATTTTTATATCTAGCATCCAAAAGGATTATCAACTCGTACTGGGCTAAACTAGATGATATTATGTGGGCATTCCCAACTGGTCTTAATATTTGGGACTCTAGATATGTTGATGCAATAAAATTGGAAACTTTTTTATACAGGCCATTTTATATACTTACTTTTGTGTATATTATATACGTTATAATTGACTTTATAAAAAATAAAATAATTAACATTCATACATTCATTTTAATTGTTTTTCTATATTTTAACTTTATGATGTTTGTTTTAGAAGGAAACTCAAGATACGTATTCCCTCTTCATCCAATATACTCTATTGGTGTGGCATTTATATTAATTAAGATTACGCAAAAATTTAGGGCACTTTTTAGTTAAAAACGTGCCCCTCTAGGAAATACATTAGTCACAGCAACCAAAAACTCCACCATCAAAAAGCAATAAGAAAAGTATTATGAAAAACAATATTGAACAATTACCTCCAAATAATCCTCCTAAGCATCCACATCTATTCTCAGACATATCATATCCTCCTTGAAACATTTTTATTTACAATATATTCCCGTTTAAGCTTTTTTGTGCTTATCCCTCTTTTTTAATTTCTCTTGCTGGTGTATAATAATTATATTGCTAGTCTAAAAATTTGAGAGGAGTTTTTTTATGAAAAAGCCAATTATTTTTTTAGTCACATCCTCAGTGATAGCTCTAATTTTATCTTCTTATTTTTGTTTCGCTAATTCTTACAAAAGTTCAGTTAAAATATTTTTAAATGATACCTTTTTAAAAACAGATGTTGACCCTATTATAGTCAATGGTAGAGCCCTTGTTCCTGTAAGATCTATTGCAGAGGCTTTGGGATTAAACATTGAATATAATGGTAGTTTTAATGAAATATATTTACGTACTCCAGATTATACCCCTCGTCCAATACCTACGCCAGATAATTTAACCCAAATTTTAAGTACAATAAATGGAAATAATTTATTAAATTTGTCTATATCTGAAATAAACAGAGCCATAGAAATCGGGAAAAATTTATCTGCAGATGAAATATTGGATTATGTATATATTTTGCCCGAATCTAACAATAAAAATATTTTTGTTGACAATTTATTTGGAGATATCGTATTTAATACACCTTTTTTAGAAATTATGAAAAAAGCTAACAAAGATCCAAATTACTCTATAGACAATGCCATTAGCTATCTTAAATCTTACTATCTTAATGGCAAGATAGATTTTTCTTTTTCCTTATACGGAAATGGAGAAAACTTTTACAAAAATGCTTATATGCTGCTAATCCAGGACTCAGTCGTTCTAGATAAAATTCCTCTAAAAAATTTAGGTACTCTAACAAAAAAGAGACATAATAATTATACCAATACATTTTCTGGAGTTATATCTTTCAATTTCTCTAAAATTGATTTTTCTAAAGATGCAATCTTGCAAATTGATTATATTGATGGCATTAATAAGTCATTTATTATCAATTTTAATGAATATATGTAAATAAGATGAGGTTCTTCCCCCCTCATCTTATTTATTAAAAAAGCCTTGATTTAACATATTCTCTATAAAAATACCATATCCTCTTGTTGGATCATTTACAAACACATGTGTTACAGCTCCCACAATTTTCCCATTTTGCAGTATAGGGCAACCCGACATCCCTTGCACTATACCACCGGTTGTATTTATTAATCTTGGATCTACTATTCTTATATTCATACCCTTTTTGTTATTCCTATATACTTTTAGAATTTCTATATCATATTCGTCACTCTTATTATTAACGACATTGGTTATAATACTTGCTTTATCACAAGTTATATTTTCTTTAGGTGATATTTCATATAATTTATTATTTAATTTCAAAACACCCTCTTGCTTTAAAATTCCATATATACCTTCATGTGTGTTTTTTAAAATATTCCCTATCTTCCCACTTCCTGATACAAAAACACCTTTTAGCTCTCCTGGTATGCCGATTTTTCCTCTTCTTACCGTCAAAATACTAGATTCTAATATCTCACCCTTAGAATTAAATATTTGTCTTGTATCCATATCTGTTATTCCATGACCTAATGCTCCAAAATATTTTGTATCCGGATCATAAAATGTAATTGTTCCTATACCTTTTATACTATCCCTTACCCATACCCCTAAATGATACTCATTATCCTCATAGCTTCGTACGGCTTTTAGTTTTCTTTTTAAACTTCTCCCTTTACGATTTATTGTCAAACAAAATTTCTTGCCTTTACTATTTTTAATATTATCTAAAAAATCTAATATATTATCAACCTTTTTCTCATTAAAACCTATTACTATATCTCCTACTTTTATTCCACTTCTTCTCAATGGAAATTCTTTGTGCCCCTTTTCATTTAATACATGCCCTATTTCTAAAATCATTACCCCATTTAATTTAAGCTTTACTCCTATTGCATCTCCACTAACTGCAATTTTTTTATCAGATAATGTATTAGTAAATATCGTCCTTTGCTGATTCTCTTTATATATACTAAGACTTAAAATAATTAAAGCTACTAATAGTATAGTTATCTTCTTTCTCACTCTTTATCAGTCCTTTTGGTGATAATAAAAACACTTTGAATTTGATTCAAAACCTTTTTATTATTTTATCTTAAAAAGAGTTTTTTTATACAAAAGTAGCGAAAAGCCCATTACCATTTAAGATAATGGGCTAAATTATATTATATAATTTTTTTATTCAGTTCCAAATATTCTCTTTGTTATTTCTAATGCTGTTGGTGTCACCGCAACTCCACCCAATGCAGTCTCTCTTAATTCACAAGGCAACTGATTACCTACTCTTTTCATAGCAATCACAACCTCATCAAATGGTATAACACATTGTATTCCAGCTAACGCCATATCTGCACAGATCAATGCATTAGCTGTACCTATCCCATTTCTCTTGCTACAGGGTGACTCAACTAATCCAGCAATAGGATCACATACTAGTCCCATTAAATTCTTTAACGCCATAGCTGCAGCATCAAAACTCATCTCCACTGTACCGCCTAACATAGCAACTGTAGCCCCTGCCGCCATTGCACTAGCTGAACCTATCTCAGCCTGGCAACCACCTTCAGCTCCAGATAAAGTAGCATTTTTACCTATAACTAGACCTATCGCACTAGCCGCCAATAAACCATCTATTAATTTTTCATCATCAACTCCATGGGTATCTCTTACACTTAATAACACAGCAGGGATAACTCCACATGATCCTGCAGTAGGTGCTGCAACAATCTTTCCCATACTCGCATTCACTTCCATTGTTGATAACGCATAACTTACTGCTCTTGCTATAGTCTTACCACATGCTGTTTTGTGTTTTTCATATCTTTCTTTAAATTTTTTAGCCTGTCCACCAATAATTTTTCCTCTTACTTCATTATCATTATCATCAAGTGCTTTTCTCACACTACATTTCATAACTTCCAAGCACTTTGCCATGTGATCTCTTATCTCTTCTCTCGTTTTCCCAGACTTCTCAATCTCATACTTTGTTATTAACTCATATATGGTTAAATTCTGCTCATTACATATCTTTATTATATCTTTTCCCTCTTTTATTATCTCCATTATAATCACCCACCTAACTTTTTTCTAGTTTAGTGCTTTTAAGACTTTTACACTGATCACGTTTTGATTACTCTTTATTTCTTCTACTATATAGTCTGGTATATCTTGATCGGCTTCTACTATAAGCATAGCATCTTTCGCTTTTTCTTCTCTATATAGCTTCATAAAAGCTATATTTACATTGCCAGAAGCTAGCACATTCGTAATATGTGCAACCACTCCTGGCAAATCCCTATGTGTTGTAATTAAAGTATAATACTCTCCATCAAACTCCATCTGCATTCCATTTATTTCTATAATTTTCACTTTTCCTGCACCAATAGATGAACCAACTATCTCCCATGCATTGCCTGATTTAGACACTATCTCCATCTTTACCGTATTCGGATGCACATTTTCCATTTCTATCTCAAGGAAAGAATATCTAAGTCCCTTTTCATCTGCTATCTTATACGCATCTCTTATCCTTTCATCATCTGATAGCATGCCCATGATACCTGCAAGCAATGCTCTATCTGTACCATGTCCTTTGTAAGTTTTAGCAAAAGATCCATGAAGCCAAAACTTCACTTCCTTTATTTCCTCTCCCACTATCTTTTTGGCCAAATAACCAATCTTATTAGCTCCTGCTGTATGTGAACTCGAAGGACCTATCATTATAGGACCTATTATGTCAAATACATTAAATTCACTCATGCTTCCATTCCTCCCTTGCTTTATCACATTATATTATGTAATAAGTGCATTGATTAAAATCATCCTTAATGTTTGAACATCCTTATTCGCAACATCTACCCAGTCTAAGCCAATCGTATTTAAATATATATAAACTCTAGTCATAATCTCATGAAATGTTCGATAATCTAAACTTAAACTTTCAATATTCTTTATAATATTAGATATCTGATCTGCATATTTTATTATTTTTCTATTTTTTCTACTTTTGCGTTTAGTAATTTTATACTTACAATGTACGCCTTCTCTTAAAATAACGCCACATGCCTTTACAAAAATTCCTATTATTTCAAATACTGTATCCTTAAAATATGCTGCAAACTCTCCTAACTCCCCGACTATACTACTACCTAGTATCATCATAGACGAAGTCAACCTTTTTAATTTCCTTTTGTTATACTTAATCAAAAAGCCAACTAATTCACATTCATCTTTGTTTATAATACTAAGTTGTATTTCTTTTAGTCTTTCTCTTAGTGTATATCTAGCAGAGACGCTAGTAATGGATTTTTTCATTTCATTTGTAAACTCCAGTATTAATACAAATCTTTGAAATTGCCATATGTCCACAAACGAAGTCATGAAAGGGACATCACCATCTTCAAGAATCTTTAAGTTTCCAAACTTATTCTTCTCTAAATTCTTGTCATGTAACCTTCCCTCTAAAATCTCATTCCATTCTTTTCTTACACCAAAACTACTCTTGTACCTACCTAGAATTTTAACATATAATTCTAATTTTTTCAACTCTTTATTTTTTAAATTATTATCTATTATGTCTAGATATTTTATTAACTCCTCATCAAGTAGAGAAATTATCTTACATTTTTTCTTGATTTTATCGCCAGTAGACTTCTCCATATTAAAAATTTTAGCATATATACTGTCCCTCCCCTTCTCTTTGGCTAAGTCTCTTCCTTTTTGGCGCACTCTTTTTGACCATTCTATAAGAATTTCAGCCGCTGTTGCAGAAATCTTCGCACTTTCTCCATATATCCAGGTCAAAAATGCAAAACACAAAATATCTCCTGTACATCTAGTTACATTTAATGATACTTCTTTTAAACTTCTCCTCTTATTTTTTATATCAATCTTTTGTATTTCCCTAATAAGACATCCATCCCCAAATTCTTGCCGTATATTTTCTAATTTAGAAATATTACTCCTGTTGTTTATTATATCGGTTATATTCTTTATAAGCTTAGCACTGTCTAATACAATCCCTACTGTTGCGTAGGGAATTACTGACTGTGCATCATCTATTACATTATAATAATCCAATGCTTGTGGAATTAAAAAAGACATGTCTTCATATATTTCATTATTTTTAGATATTTTCTTGAAAATTTTTTTAGCGTCTATATGCATACAAACCACCTAAGTGCCAAATAAACCACTTTTCTTAGGTGGTTTATGCTATGTAAATCATGTACCTAGTGTATGCATCATTTTCTTCTTTCATTCCTTGCTAAATTTTCCTTTTTTGTGACTGAATACCCGAAATAGCCCAGTGACTTATCTAAAGTCCAATACTCTCCGTGGGAATAACAAATCAAATCTGATTTATCTAAATTTAATTTTCCTTCATCGTCAATCAAATTATCATCAACATGACACGCTAAAACTTCTGCTATAAACATATCATGTGATCCCAGCTCTATTATTTGATCAACCCTACATTCCAAATTTACAGGACTTTCTTTTATTATTGGAGCCAAAACTTTTGTTGCTTTATCTAAAGTAAGTTTCACTTCTTTAAATTTATCTACATCTCTCCCAGATTTAACTCCACAATAATCTGTCGCATATGCCAATTTACTTGTTGTTAGATTAATAACAAACTCTTTAGTCCTTTTTATTATCTCATATGAATATCTAGATTTCCTTATTGAAATAGATACCCTAGGCGGCTTACTACTAACTGTACCAGCCCAAGCTACAGTAAAAACATTCTTATTCCCCTTATCGTCTCCACATGTAACCAATACTACAGGTACCGGATTTAATAGTGTTGACGGTTTCCATACTTGTTTTGCCATTTTTATCCTCCTACTTTTCCCTTTATTATATAATACTTTTATTCCTTGTACAAATATACTAATTTGTCATTTGTCACGATATATGTTCCTATAGTATCAAATAGCTTTTTTGCAAAATCTACATATTCATACTTTGCATGGCCTCCCATAGAAGCTAATGTCATTGTATGTGTGTCAGACACGTTTTCATCCTCACAAACAAGAGAAACTTTAAGCCATTTCGCGTACTCTATGCACTTTTTATTTAATTCCGTTATTGTTCTACTCTCTAATCCATTTACCTTATACATCTTTTCTCTTAACAAGACAATCTCGTCTGTGTTCTTATCTATGAGTATTCTTATTATACACCTAGCTATTATCCTATCATTCTCCTTAATAACAACTGCCTTATTCCTTCCTTCCCCTATTATCCCTACGAGGCACTTATTTAGTTCTCTTCTGCCTTTAATACTTTGACATGACCCATCTATTTCTGTCCCTATTAAAAACAAATCTACTGGATTATCTGTTATTTGGGCTCTCATATTCTCTTGTTTGTGTTCAAACTCATCCTGCCTGCTTGTCCATTTTAGATATACTTCTTCGTCAATCCTCTTTATAGCTCTTAACTGTCCATCACTTCTTATATCATATTTATATTTTCTAAACTCTTTTATATCATGCATAGTACTTATAAATTTTCTTACCTCTTTCATTACCTCTTTATCACAATTATTGTCAGCTACATATTTTAATATATATTCACCCAAATTTCTTTTAACATTTTCACTTTTATTTACAAAATTTTCATAATTCTTTATGAAATTTTCATCTTTATCTAATTTTAAATGCTCACTATAAACTTGATAAAATAATAATCTTAGTTGGCCTTCTTCAAAATTATCAGTTATTACATCTATAAATTCTTCTCCTTTTAATGTAATTATGTCTAGTATATATCCCAAATTTTTACACATATTTTTAGGTTTTTTAGACAAAAAATCTAAAATATCTATTACCTTATCAAATTCAATTTGCAAAGATTCTAGTTTTATCATCTTTCTAAATGTTTCCTGAACATCCATACTGTTTCGCAAAAAATTACTATTGTCAAATGCATTCCTTAGCTTAAAAAGCATATTTATATTCTTTTTTTCATACAAAGCTAATCTATAGAATATGATAGCATTTATTGCTGGAAACGCTTTTTTCTTTCTATTGCGCAGTACTTCATCATGTATTTTATATAATTTATCATTGTTCATAAATTTGGCAACTATCGGCAACAACTCTTTTTTTAACCGTGCATCTTTTATTGATATTAGCTCTATTATAAGTTCGGTCAATTCGTCTTTATTTTCTTTACCTATTTTGGTATTGACAAATGCGAATAATATTTTCTCTACAATTTCATTTGCATCATCCTCACGCCTTTTTTCTTTTATAAGAGATATTGTCTTTTCTATTTTCAATGAATTGTTCTTACCTAATATTTCACATAAATCAAAATTTATTTTTTTCTCTTCACAATAATTTCTTAGTTTTTTTATATTATCTAAATTCTTTTGATACAAGAATACTTCCTCCTCTTTCAAAAAGGTTTTCGCAACTATTTCTAGGGAATTTCTGTACAATGATATGTTATTTAGCATATCCAAATCAAATTTATCTTTAAACAATATAACATTAAATATCCTTTCCATATTTTTAATATTATTTTCATACCTATCCAACCCTGTCCTTAGTAGACACACATCTTTTTTATCCTTTATCGCAAATTCTTCTAATAATTCACATTTATTCGATATTGAAAAAAGCTCTATGTTCTCTATAAACGTATACATGTACCCTTTTATTAATTGCTTTGCTATATATAATCTATCTTCTTCTTTTTCTATCTTAAATTTCTTTATGTTATAAATCAATTTATATCCATTATTTCTTACTAATCTCTTAGCCAAGTTAAATCCATTCTTGCCTAAGTCTAAATTGAAATCTTCTATGCTATCAATCAACCCATATCCATAGTTTAATTTTATTAATTTGTCTATTAAAACCAATAACTCTTTTTCTCTATTGATACCAAATTTAACTATATTATCAATTAGTACGTCTCCACAATTCATGTCTATTAGTTTGTTAGCCAAACCATATCTACTACTAAAATGCCTTAAATTAAATCTATGTAAATTCTTTACCATGTACGGAGTTAATCTACTACCCGTAAATGATATAATTTCTTTTATTAATAAAACTTTATTTTTTTCTACCTGTATTTCAAATTTTTCTATATTATCTATTAAATTATACCCCATCCCTTTATCTATTAGCTCTATCGCAATATCGACTCTCTTTCTTTCCTCTCGTATATTGAACTTTTCAAAATTATCTATCAAAATCTGACCATAATTATAGTCTATCAATTTATAGCACAAATCAATCAAATCATTTTGATTCATCACACAAAATGTTTCTATGTTTTTAGCCACAAAACTTCCCTTATCAAGGGTTATCATATCTTTCAAAAACTTTACTATCTCACTTGGTTTAGTTATTCCTTCACTCCTTAATTTTGATAATATATCTCTACTCTCATTTAATCTACTTATAATATTTATTGTTACACTTCTCTCATCATTAAATATTTTTTTAGATATTTTTTTTAATTGCATATTTAAATCAGGCATATTCAATTTCTCCTATTTACAGAATTCTAAAACACACCATTTATTCTACCAATTTTTTTGCCTATTTTCAAGGAAATTAACAAATTCTGCCTATATTTCATTTTTAACACGTATAAACTCTTTATCGATAGTACATATTAGTATCATCACTATTTTTAAAGGAGTGTTGTGATATGGCAAATACTGATACAATTAAATTTTTAAAAGAGTGTGATATGGCTGTCAAAATGGGAGTTAGCTCTCTTGATGAAGTTTTGGATAACGTAACACATGAAAAACTAAAAAAAATCCTCATAAACAGCAAAGAGCAGCATCAACAAATAGGTGAAAAACTTAAAGTAATTTTGTCCGAATACGACAAATCAGGTAAAGAACCAAACATAATGGCCAAAAGTATGTCTTGGGTAAAAACAAATATACATCTTCTAATGGATGAATCTGATAGTACTGTAGCCGATTTAGTTACAGATGGGTGTAACATGGGTGTAAAATCTTTGAGCAAATATATTAATCAGTACAAAGATGCAGACAAGGATGTTTTGGATATAGCACGCAATCTCATAAATATTGAAGAAAGACTATCTGTTGATTTAAGACCATATCTTTAGTGGGGAAGATTTTCCCCAAAAATATACTTAAAGCGAGGTTCTTTTATGTTGACTATTTGTATTCGAACACTTATTTTATACGTGCTTGTGGTTGTTGTAATGCGATGTATGGGCAAACGTCAAATAGGCCAGCTTCAACCCTTTGAATTTGTTGTAGCAATAATGATATCTGATCTTGCTACTATCCCTATGCAAAATTCAACAGAATCCTTGCTAAAAGGCGTATTGCCCATCCTAACTTTATTATCCGGTCAATTATTACTATCCTATTTATCAATAAAAAGCTATCATGCAAGAAATTTAATATGTGGAACTCCCAAAATATTGATAGAAAATGGGAAAATTATTGAAAATAATTTAATAAATGAAGTATACAACTTATCTGATCTTTTAGAACAGCTACGCATAAAAAATATACCTAATATATCTGATGTAGAATTTGCAATTTTAGAAACCAATGGTGAGCTTTCTATCATACCTAAATCACAAAAAAGACCCCTTACTCCTAGCGATATGAATATTCCTACAGAATATGAAGGAATACCTTTCCCGTTAGTTATTGACGGCAAAATAATAGATTTAAATCTAAAAAAGCTAAATCTTAGTAAAGAATGGCTAGATAAAGAATTGAAAAAATTCAAAATCGAAAGTTACAAAGATGCTTTTTTCGTAAGTCTAGAATCTAATGGTAACTTATTTTTTCAAAAAAAATCTTATTAATTTATATTGTATATAATACAATTTTGCCGTATAATACCTCATATGGGAGGTTGAATTTTTTATGAAAGTTTTAGGTATTGTTTCCGAATATAATCCATTTCATAATGGACATCTACATCATATAGACACAGCAAAGAAAATGTGTAATGCAGACTATGTCGTTTGCGTTATGAGCGGAAATTTTGTTCAACGTGGCGAACCTGCAATATTAAACAAATGGACCCGGACTAAAATGGCTCTACTAAATGGCGTTGATGTCGTAATAGAATTGCCACTGCCTTATTGTATATCTAGTGCATATTTGTTCGCCCTTGGCAGCATAAAACTTCTTGACAGCTTAAATATTATTTCAGATTTTTGTTTCGGTTCGGAAATCGGAGAAATTGGTATACTAAAAGATATCGCTAATGTACTTATATTAGAACCTCTAAAATATAAATACTATCTTAAAGCATACCTAAACATTGGATACTCTTTTCCAAAAAGCCAAGAGATGTCTTTATGTAGATACCTATACAACAGCTCTAATATTAGTGAAATTATATCTTGTCCTAACAATATATTAGGTATAGAATATTTAAAAGCAATAACAAAGCTAAAAAGCAATATAAATTGTTTTACTATAAAAAGAACAACTGCATACGATTCGTTAGTTTTAAGTGATACTGAATTTAGTTCTAGTGCCATACGTAATTTCCTTAAAAATAAACATCAAGATGTATCTAATCTTTACAAATGTATGCCAGCATCCTGCGTTGATCTACTAAAAAATGATATATCTTTGGGAATAGCTCCTGTATTTTTCAATGATTTCAATAATATTCTACTATCCAAGCTTCGTTGCATGTCTAGCAAGGAAATATCTAAAATAAATCATGTTAATGAGGGTTTTGAAAATCGAATAAAAAAAATTTCTAACAAAGCATCTACTGTGGACAACTTAATTCGTTCTCTTAATACGAAAAGATATACAGATGCTAGAATAAAAAGGATACTACTAAATACTTTATTTGGAATAACAAAACAAAGTTTTAGTGAGTTTAAGCCTTCTTATATAAGAATATTAGGAGCAAATACTCGCGGCAAAAAACTTATAGGTCACATATCAAAAAATGCTAGCTTACCCGTTTTAGTAAATTCATCAGATTGTCTAAATCTTGCGGATGATATCTCTAAAAAATTATTTGAGCTAGAATGTTTAGCAACAAATATATATGTGCTAGCATATAAAAATAACGACTATAAATACGCCAACCAAGATTTAACTACCAAGTCTATCACAGGCTTCTAAAATTTAAGAAGCCTATCCTTTTTCTATTTTTACGATACTCCCTGTGCCATTATCAATTGGCGCTGTAACAATTACTCTTTGCATTATTCTTTGTCTTAATTCAGGGATATGACTTATAACCCCTATAACTCGTTCCTTTCTGCTGATCCTTTCTAGAGCATCGATAACTAAATCTAATAACTCATTATCTAAACTTCCAAAGCCCTCATCTAAAAAGAAAAATTCTAATGGACTCTGCCCCTTTAACTGAATTTGTTCAGACAATGCCAAAGCTAATGATAACGACGTTAAAAAAGTTTCCCCTCCTGACAGTGTACTAACCTTTCTTGATACTCCTCCATTTTTATTATCGACTATTATAAAACCAGACTCTGTATCTAACTTCAATTCAAATTTATACTGCGTCATAACTCCTAAAATATCCGATGCCCTTTTCGCCAAATATCGTAATCTTTCCTCCGCTATATAATCTATAAAACTATTATCTTTACCTCTATCACCATTTAGTAGCTCTCTTAATTCGATATGCTTATTGTAATTTAAATCTTTCTTGGTGTAATCTTTTAATATCGCATTCCATTCTTTATTTCTCTCAATTGATTTATCATACGTATTTTTAGCTATTCCGTATTGAGTATTTAACAATTTATTTTCATCTACTAATGTATGATAATTCTCGTCAATTTTTTCCCACTCTTTTGGTGTAATAGTTCTACCCTGTAACTTTTCTTGTATACTCTTTTTTTGTCCTAAATTCTCAGATACGCTTTTCTTATAATTCTCTATTTTTTGTTTTACACTTTGCCTTTCAATTTCTTGCAAAAGACTTTCTTTTATCTCCTTGGTAGTTTTAAATCCATTGTCTACCATATTATTTTTTAGTATACCACTATCTTTCTCATATTGCTTAGAATATGTATCATATCTAGCCAATGCCGCAATTTTTTTATTTGTATTATCGTTTACATGCCATTCATTTTCTTTTATATTTTTTTCAAGCTCTCGTACCAAAATATCCTTATTCTTCATTTTGTTTAATTCTTCTGTTATGCTAGTAATGTTATACGTCTTTAATATCTTTTGATATTCGTCATTTTTTTTCTTTAACTCGTCTTCTTTTGCATTCTTATTTTTTTGCTCATCCAAAAGTTGATCATTTTTCATTTTTAATTCTGTCTCAAATCTTTCTTTTTTTACTGATGCACTCATTATATCTTTATTCATATCATTTAATTTATTTATGTCTATATCGCTACACTCTACATCAGTCTGAGATATTTTTTTATATGTACCACCACATACTGGGCAAACATCTCCATCTTTCAAATCCTTTGCCAAAAACAAACACATACTAGCTACTTCATTTTCTCTCAATTTCTCATATTCTTCATTTTTTGATTTAATATATTCTTCAATTTTCTTTTGCTCTAATTTCTTTTTCTCTATATCGTTTTTTAATACGTTTTCTTTCTTAGTAATTGCCTCAATCTCTTCTGATAACGACTTGACACTAATCTCTAACGCCATATTATCATACAAGAAATTCCTGTGATCTAAGCTTTTCTTTAATTCATCGTACCGTTTGTTTAATTTCGCGCCATTTTCTATATACTTTGGTAATTCTTCTTCACACTTTTTAATTTCGTTTTGCATATCTATCATCAATTTATGAGATTGTTGAACTTGTTCTAATTTTTCTTTTAGTAAATCTGCTTTTAACGCTCTTTCTAATCTGTCCTCTTCTTTTTTTATATCTTGATCCTTAAAGCTAAGTTCCTTTTCTCTTTTTATAACTTCCTCTAATTCTCTACCAAACGTAAATATTCTCTTTTTCTCCTCATATTCTTTTTCTACTTTACTAAGTACCTTATCTGATATTTCTTTCTTAGCAAACACTTCCCTATACTCACGTTTGTAGTTTTCAAGTGCTTCATCTGATGCATCTTCATATCCCTTTAACTTTATATAAAGATCATCCCTTTGGTTTTTTAATAACATAATTTTATCTGATATTTTAGACATTAGTTCTTTCCCATATTCTTCTAAGTAAAACACTCTCTCCAACATTTGCCGACGTTCTGCATTGCCTAAAAGCAAAAATTCCTGAAAATTATTTTGAGGTAGAACAACCGCCTTTGTAAAATCTTTATGATTTAATCCAAGTATTTCTTCTATTCTCCTATTAACCGCTTCTTCCTTATCGCACAATGGAACAGACTCTTCCTTATTAATTTGTATAAGCCTTACTGTTTTTGATTCAACCAGATTATCAGATGCTTTTTTCCGTTTGTATTCACGCTCAACCTTATATGTAATTTTTGATATTTCAAACATAAACATAACCCGAGTCACAGTACAATTCGTATTTATAATACCCTGCTTTGTATTCCCTGCCCTCTTCACTTTTCCATACAACGCTAAAGTTATTGCATCTAATATTGTTGACTTGCCACTCCCCGTATTTCCAAATATACCAAACAGCCCATTTTGATTGATTTTATCAAAATCTATTGTCTGCTTTTCTATAAAACTTTGTAGCCCCTCTATCTCTAGTAGCTTTGGTCTCATCTATTATCCATTCCCCTCCGCCATATTATTTATCACTATTAACAATGTCTAAAAATATATCCATAATTTCTGAAGATACTTCTGTATGTGTTCTATATCTATAATATTCCTTAAATATCTCATCTATTTTTTTCTGCTCTCTATTTTCAAAATCTCCCGCATCTTCTACTTGATTTATAATATATGGCCGTATATTCACAATACCTTTATGTAAATCTCTTATAGTTTTTTGCTCTTCTTGTGTTAGTAATCTGTCTGTAAAAATTTCTAAGTCCACCCAAGCATTAGAATCTCTATTTTCATTACACCACTCAATAACCTGCTGCACCCCTTCTTTTGCACACCATTTAACTAATGGTTTCCCACAATCCAAAATCTTTGGCGTAATCTTAACCTCACAATTAGGTTTTGCATCTATTATGTATACAGCTTTACTATAATCAGCTTCTGAAAAGCTATACGCTAACGGAGAACCTGAATAAAATACAGGACAACGATCATTTTTTATCATTTGCGGCCTATGTAAATGCCCCAACGCCATAAAATGTGCATTTTTAGGTATCGCATCTAAATTAACAGTCATTGCACTACCCACTTGTATTGTCCTCTCTGATTCTGATTCTTTTCCCCCTATTAAGAAAATATGTCCCAACACAATATTTATTGTGTCATCTCTAAAATTGGATGCAAGCTCATTTAATATATACTTTATTTTATCTGAATAAGCTTTTTGTATTAACCCCTCATCTGCACTATCACTCAATACTTCTTCAAGACGCGATTCAGATGGATATGGCATTGTCAAAATTATAACATTATCGTCGCAACCCGGTATCGAAAGCTCAACTAGTCCTTCTTTTGCATCAATTATCTTTGTATACCTACAATTTTCCTTATATAAAGATATATCAGTCTTAGGATACCCTAATATAAATATACCATTTTTGCTTACAAGCGATGCAATTGCTTCTAGCCTATCCGGATTATCATGATTTCCCGCAATAACAACAATAGCCCTTTTCCCATTATCATTCAATCTATCTATAGCATAATAAAATAGCTCCTCTGCTGCAGCACCAGGATTATATGTATCATAGATATCTCCACCTATTAATACTAAATTTATATTTTCCTTTTCTGCTATATCACATAGGCAATCTATAAACTCTCTTTGCTCATCAATTCTACTTATCCTCTCTAAACTTTTTCCTAGATGCCAATCCGATGTATGTAAAATTCTCATTTGTTGATTTATGCACTATGCCTAGAATGCTAACAATACCGCATCTAGGCTTTATTCGGGATCTTAAGTGCTTGCCTCCTATTTTTATATTTTACTCATTAGTAATATTTTTTATATGCAATTCTTCCAATTGCTCCTCTGATACCGTATCTGGAGCATTTGTTAATGGGCAGGACGAATTTTGTACTTTAGGAAAAGCTATAACATCCCTTATTGATTCTCTTTTTGCCATTAACATAACAAGTCTATCTAATCCAAATGCTAATCCTCCATGAGGTGGTGTTCCATACTTAAATGCCTCTAATAAATGTCCAAATTTATCATAAGATTCTTTTTCAGACATGCCCAACAACTCAAACATTTTGGATTGTAACTCTTTAATATGTATTCTTATACTTCCTCCGCCTATCTCTATTCCATTTAACACAATGTCATACGCCTTAGCTCTAACTTGTCCTGGATCCGTATCTAAATATTTTATATCCTCATCCATAGGACTTGTAAACGGATGATGCATTGCTACCCATCTTCTTTCTTCTGGATCATACTCAAGTAATGGGAACTCTGTTACCCATAAGAAATTAAATTTATCACTATCAATCATATTAAGTTTTTTAGCCACCTCAAGCCTTAGCTGTCCCAAAGCGTCAAACACAACTTTATTTTCATCCGCTATAAAAAGCACAAGATCTCCCACTTTTGCTTTTGCTCTTTCTAATAATTCATTTAATTTTGATTCATCAAAAAACTTCGCTATAGGTGATCTCACACCATTTTCCTCCACAGCAATCCATGCAAGTCCGTGAGCTTTATATGTTTTCACAAACTCCCCTAACGCATCTATTTCTTTTCTACTAAACTTGGCTCCTCCTATAGCATTTATGGCCATCACGCTTCCACCATTGGCTATTGCTTGGCTAAATACTTTAAAGTCACAATTAAAAACTAAATCAGACATATCGATTAATTCCATACCAAATCTTGTATCTGGCTTATCTGATCCAAATCTTCTCATGGCTTCTTTATATGTTAGTCTTTCAAATGGAATTTTTAAGTCTATATCTAACACTTCTTTAAAGACTCTTTTCAAAAAGCCTTCATTTATAGCTATAACATCATCAACATTAACAAACGACATCTCCAAGTCTAACTGTGTAAATTCAGGTTGCCTATCTGCTCTTAAATCTTCATCTCTAAAGCACTTTACAACTTGAAAATATCTATCAAATCCTGATACCATAAGTAATTGTTTAAATAATTGTGGCGATTGTGGCAATGCAAAATACTTGCCCTTATGTATTCTACTTGGTACCAAATAGTCTCTTGCTCCTTCGGGTGTACTTTTAGTTAGTACAGGAGTTTCTATTTCCAAAAATCCATTCTCATCATAGTAATCTCTTGCAACCTTTGCCACCTTATGTCTTAACATAAGATTACGCTGCATATCCGGTCTTCTTAAATCTAGATATCTATATTTTAATCTAATAGCCTCATTGGCATCTATATCTTCTTCTATATATATAGGCGGAGTTTCAGACTCACTCAATATTCTAAGATCATCTGCTATTACCTCAATCTCTCCTGTTGCCATATTTTTATTTATATCCTTTTCTGTTCGTCTTGCAACCTTTCCCAATACCGCTAACACATACTCACTCTTAACCGATTCAGCTTTTTTAAATAACTTATCAGGAGTTTTATCATTAAAAGTAACTTGCACTATTCCTGTTCTATCTCTTAGTGTAACAAAAATCATGCTACCCAAATTTCTCTTTCTTTGCACCCATCCCATAAGTACAACATCTTGTCCTATATTTTTGCTACATAAATCGGCACACATATGTGTTCTTGTTATTCCATATATACTCTCGCCCATCTTGCATCCCCCTTAGTTTGTTAAAATCTTAGATAACTCATCTATAGCTACTTCCCTTTTTTCTCCATTCTTCATATCTTTTATAACACAGCTATTGGTTGTTACCTCATCTTCACCTATTACAACACAATACTTAGCGTTTATTTTATCTGCATACTTCATCTGTGCTTTTAAGCTCTTATTCATTAAATCGCACCATGCAGTAATCCCAAGCCGTCTTAATTCAAAAGTTAATTTTTGAACGTACTCTCTAGTACCATCTGTAGACGCCACATAAATACTAGGTATGTCCTTGCATCCTAACTTTATCCCTTCACTTCCTAATAAAAGAATTAAGCGCTCCAAACCAATGGCAAAACCAATACCACATGTTGGTTTCCCTCCACATTCTTCTATCAAACCATCATAACGTCCTCCACCACAAATAGCACTTTGAGCTCCTATAGCTCCAGCCTCAAATTCAAAGACTGTCTTGGTGTAATAATCTAGGCCTCTAACTATTCTCTTATTTATCTTATAATCTAAACCTAAATTATTCAACCCCTTCTGTAGCCCTTCAAAATGATCACGACATTCATCACACAAATAATCAACTAATAATGGTGCCTCTCTTGTTATTTCCTGACACTTTTCATTTTTACAATCTAGTATTCGCAATGGATTTTTGCTAAATCTGTCTCTACATAAACCACAAAACCCATCAAGCTTATTACCCAAAAACTCTTTTAATATCTCATTATATTCTTTTCTACACTTTGGACACCCTATACTATTTATACTAAGAGAAATATTTTCTAACCCTAAACTATTTAAATATAAATTAAGCAATGATATAATTTCTACATCAATTTCAGGTCCCTCTGCTCCAAAGGCTTCCAATCCTAACTGATGGAATTCTCTATAGCGTCCTTTTTGCACATTCTCGTACCTGTAAGCAGTTATATTATAACAAAGTTTTACAGGCTTTTGTAATTCTGACATCCCATTTTCAATAAAGCTTCTCGCAACTCCTGCTGTCCCTTCAGGACGCAAAGTTAAACTTCTGTCACCCTTATCTTTAAATGTATACATCTCTTTTTGCACTATATCAGTTGTGTCTCCCACACCTCTTTGGAATAATTCAGTATGTTCAAACACAGGAAGTCTTATTTCTTTATAACCAAATCTTTCACAAACACCAAAAAACTTTTCCTCTAAAGCTCTCCACGTGTCTATTTCATCTGGCAATATATCATGAGTACCCTTTGGTTTCTTTATCATATCAATTCTCCTTCTGCGTTTTTTACAAATACTTAAATAAATCTTTTTCATCACTCAACGCAAACACTTCAATCCCATCAAAGTTTTGCGTTAACAATCTTTTTATATAATCAACAAAAATATGTTCTGTACCAAAATGACCAGCATCAATGGCACACAATCCTTTTTGCATTATATCCAACACTACATGATGTTTTAAATCTCCTGTTACTATAACGTCTGCCCTTTTTGTAACCAAATTCAAAAAGTTCTCATCAAATGACCCGCAAAACACTGCAACTCTTTTTACCACCTTGTCCACATCCCCAGCAATCCTAACATTTTCAACATTTAATTTTTCTTTTACTTTCTCTGCAAATTCACCAAATGTTTTATCTCCTATAACTTCACCTATTTTTCCCACTATCCTATCTTTGGATTGCCCCAAGTAAAGACTATTTGAATAGTGCAAATCTATTACTTTCGCCAAAAGATCGTTTAACCCATTATGAGCAAAATCAAAATTAGTATGAGCCGCATAAACACATATATCATTTTTTATTATGTCCTCTACCATTTTACCATACGACTCTTTTGTATTGATTTTTTTAACTCCTTTAAAAATAAATGGATGATGTGATAATATTAAGTTTGCATTTTTTTGTATTGCAAAATCCAAAACTTCTCTAGTTAAGTCCAAACAAACCACTATACGTTTTATTGGCTTATCCGAATTACCTATTATCAAACCTACGTTATCCCATTCACAAGCTAAACTAACAGGCGAAATCTTTTCTATATAGGCTGCAACATCCTTTAAAAACAACTTCACTTAAAATTCATCTCCTTTAAAAAAATTATTAAGCTCACTTTGTAAGCCTTCTACTAGCCATTCATATTTTTCTCTTAAATATGAATTTTTTTCTCGCATATTATCCATGGCACTCAATGCCCTTTTGTACTTTTTCAACATGTTCTTTATATAAAGCCCGTACAGTGGATCCCGTTTTAGCTTGTCCCCTACGTAATACTTAAAAGGATCAACATCATATGTTGTACCATTTTCTACTACAGCACATATTATATTATACATCCTTTTTCCCTCTAATACCAACTTTTCTTTATAAATATTATAATTATTATTATAAAACCATTCGCGTACATCATTTTGATACTTATTAGGTTGAGCTATAATCAAAGTTTTGGGAGATAATTTTTCTTTTCCTTCATCTAATATATTTTTTATCAATGTCCCTCCCATGCCAGATATCACTATACAATCAACTTCATCATCTTTTTCTAAAATATCAAGCCCTGGTCCTAATCTCGTTTCAATTACTTTTTCCATATTGTTGCTAACAATATTATTACATGCTATATTTAGCGGACCTTTTCTCAAGTCAGATGCTATGCACCGTTTAACTATCCCTCTCTTAATCAGCGATATTGGAACATATGCATGATCTGTACCAATATCAGCGACTATATTACATTTGGGTACTAAATTAATTATTGCGTCTAATCTACTACTTGACATTAAATTCCCTCCATTGAAAGAAAAGATCTAATCACTAAGAAAGTTCAAACTGATTAGACCTTTTTTATTTAGTGTATCAATTAAAAGCCCTACACTTATCCTACTCTTTCTTCAATTTCTTCCTTTACTTCCTCAGGACTAAGTCCAGCTGCCTCTATTATTGGCGCATTTGTCACCTTAGCATCTAGTGCAGTAAAATTTGTATTAACTCCTGCAACAACAACTGCATCTACCGAACCTAGTAATGTAGTATCATTGTTCTTAGACAAATCAAATTCTCTAACACTATACCCTTGGCTTTGTAAATAATTCTTAACTGATGACAATCCCTTTTCTATTGCTATATTTTTCATGGTAATCCTCCAATAATAATTTTTTTGCCTAAACAAAAATTATAAAGGCAGTATTATTATTTTCAATTACTATGTTAAATATGCAACCTATTCTTCAACATAACCCTCCACATATTTACTATATTGAGGATTTTTCCTAAACCATTTCTTAGCAAAAGGACATATAAGTCTCACTTTTCTTTTTGTTTTTTCTAAACTGTTTATAAATTCCTCCATCATCATTTGCGTAATCCCTTGTCCTCTATATTCTTCCTTTAAATAAACCTCATTTAAAAGAACCACCTCCATCGATTCTTTAGGAAAAGTCATGTGTCCAATTAACTTACCATCATCATAAACCGTCATTTCATCATCTTCACAATTGACTTTAATCTCTAGCATAACTATTCTCCTTTGTTTATTTTTTTTTCTATATTGCTCCATATTATTTCCCTAGTTTTTTTGTCTTTTATAGAATAAGGAATAATAGAAAAATCCTCCGGCAACATAAGTGTATTTTTTATCTCTAAAAGCCTTTGCCTTACCTGACTTTTAGAGATTTTATCAAGCTTAGATGCCAATACCAAATATTCTACACCTCTTTGTTTTACCCAATTAGACATTATTACATCATCTTGAGTTGGTTTATGTCTTATATCAACAAGGTGTATTACTAACTTTAGCTGTTGTCTTTTATTTAAGTAAGCCTCTAATATATCTCCCCAAGTTTCTTTCTTTTCTTTCGAAACTTTTGCATATCCATAGCCAGGCAAATCAACAAAATATAGTTTTTTATCTATATTGTAAAAATTAATCTCTCTAGTTTTTCCCGGTGTTTGACTTGTCCTTGCTATATTATTTCTATTTAACATCATATTTATATAAGAAGACTTTCCCACATTAGATCTACCTACTAATGCAACTTCTGGCAAACTAGCATTAGGATATTGGTTTTTATCTACAGCCGAAATCTCAAAATTTGCATTATTTATATTAATCCTCACTTTTAATCCCTCCTAAAACTTTACCTCATTCCCATATAAAATAATCCTCCATATAGTGCCAAAAATAAAACTAAGCAAACAATTCTTACATACCATTTATCTTCTTCTGAATATCTAAACATGCCTGCAGCCAAAAATCCTCCAATTAGCCCGCCTACATGTCCCCATGAATCAATATTAGGTAAAACAAAACCTAACCCCACATTCATTGCTATTACTGCCAAAAAGGATGTCCCAAATAAATTCCTAAACAAGATAGGCTTCCTTATACCAAAATACGATAATGCCCCCATTACTCCAAATACCGCGCCAGATGCTCCTAGGCTTAAACTTTCTGATAATGCAAAACTAAATATAAATCCACCTATTCCGCTCAACATATATATACCTATAAATTTTAGATTCCCATAAAGTTTTTCACAAACAGGTCCTATTATGGAAAGCGAATAGCAATTGGTCATTAAGTGCATTAATCCTCCATGCAAAAATATCGGTGCTACTAATCTAAAGTATTCTCCTTCCCGTATAAGCAAATTATCTTTTATTCCCATAAGTCTCATAAAATCAATATATTTTATATTACCTAAACTTGTCCTTACCATAGCCAATAGATATATAGTTATATTCAAAGCAATCACTGTACGAACAGTTATTGGCCTATGCGTCAAAAGCGTAACCTTATAATCTTCTTGCTTCTTTAAATCTAGCTGCAACAAATTATCCCTATTACCCTCCAGCCACTTATCTGGTTCTAGATTATCATACAAAACTTCTATTAATCCATAGTCTGGGAAAGCCCTTTCATAACAGCAAGTTATTGTTTGTGTATCAAGCTCCACATGTATTGGTTTAATATATTTTCTATGATATCCATCATGCACATGTGACCACTTTATTTTTTCTTTTAGCGCATCAGATATACCTTTTTGTGATATAAATACTTTAAATATTTTATAATCTGTCGGGCTTTCTACTATTCTGTGCAAATTATTTATTCCCAATACTATTTCTTTTTGTATATCTTCCTCCGTGTAACTATCTAAATCATACAGCTCTATTAGAGAAAACACCTGTCCCCCATTTCTCACAAATATAATTTTATTATCTTTAAACTCTTTATCTACCAATAAAAAATTTTTTTCCTGTATTAATTTTTCTGATACTGCTTGTATATAATTTCTTATCACTTTACTTTATTCTCCTCTTCTAATAATTTCTGTCATTTTGAAAAATCTCCACGGTATATATTCACTCTTTGGCTCTATACTAAACTGCATCAGAGTCTTTTTTACTGGGTGCATAAAACTTATCTTATATGACCATAACGCAATTTGCTGACCTTTTTGGGAAGTACCCACTCCGTATCTTTGATCGCCATATAGCGAAGCACCCATATTTTTAAACTGTACTCGTATTTGATGTGATCTACCCGTTATTAATTTTACCATTACTAGACTTAAATTATCAACCTCTTTTAAAATTTTATATTCTAAAATTGCTTCTTTAGCTCCTATGGTATCTTCAATCACAACAGATACCATATTAGTTTTTTTATTTTTCAATAAATAATCTTTTAATATACCTTCTTTTGGTTTTATCTTTCCATTAATCACCGCTAAATAATATTTCTCCATTTCATTGTTTCTTATACATGAACTTAATCTTGAAGCCGCTTTAGATGTCTTAGCAAAAAGCATAATCCCCCCAACCGGTCTATCTAATCTATGTACCAAGCCCAAATACACATTACCCTTCTTGTTATATTTACTTCTTAGATATTCCTTTACTATGAATGTCATGTCAACATCGCCCGTATCATCCTTTTGAGAAGGAACATTACATAACTTCTCCACCACTATTATATGATTATCCTCGTAAATTACATTTAAATTCATCATCTCTCCCATCTCCCGTAAATACCACAAGGTAATGCTATCTCAGAAACTGGAAGGCCTACCTCTCCTACAGAAATTTCTCCTTTAATTTTTTTATTAACTGTAAGCTTTAGTATATTCTCTACAACACTAGGTGCAAAGCCTGTAGTATACGAATTAATTAAAAAAAACAATGGCTTGTAAGACAATAAATCAACACATTCTGACACAAACTCAAATAACTTATCTTCTATCTTCCATATCTCGCCTTTTGGGCCTCTTCCATATGAGGGTGGATCCATTATTATTGCATCATATACATTACCACGCCTCTTCTCCCTTTGAACAAACTTTAAACAATCATCAACTATAAATCTTACTGGCCTATCTCCTAGCCCAGACAATTCTAAATTTTCTTTTGCCCAATTAACCATCCCCTTTGATGCATCTACATGGCAAACCTTTGCCCCCTTTGAAGCAAGTGCCACCGTAGCACCTCCTGTGTACGCAAATAAATTTAATACATTAACAGTTCTGGACTCGTTCTCCACTTTTTTCATCATCCAATCCCAATTGACAGCCTGTTCAGGAAAAAGTCCTGTATGCTTAAATCCTGTAGGTTCAACATAAAATTTTAAATTTTTATAACTTATGGGCCATCTTTTAGGAATAGTCGAATTATATTCCCAAAAGCCTCCCCCACTTTTACTCCTATGGTAACTCGCATCAGCTCTATCCCACATTTTTTCATTTCCCTTTGGCCATATTATCTGTGGATCAGGTCTTCTTAATATAACCTCACCCCATCTCTCAAGTTTTTCACCATCACCAGCATCTATAATTTTATAATCCTTCCAGCCCTTTGCTAATAACATATTCTAAAATATACCTACCCTTCATCTATCTTATTATCTTTTGCTATATTTTTACTTTCTTTGCTATCTTTGATTAGCTTTTTCTTGTTCCCTTGTATTTTTTTTATGATAGATCTTTCGATGTTACTTAATACTTCCAAAACTCCTTCGTGTGTTTTACACTTAACAGATGGTGTTTCATATATTCTATCCTTAGGATAAGGGTCTCCTGGACTCTTAGGAACATATGGTTCTTTTCTTTGTATAAAGACAGACGTCTTAGTTAAATCTTTAGGGCACAAATCATTTGCTAAATAATTCTTACCTTCCATATCTTTACTGCTTGTACATATTTTTCTGCTAACATGCACTTCACAGCAATCCTCTTCGCCAGGTTCTGTACCTTCAACAAAAATTTCTTTTGTAACCATACTACCTCTAGGGTCTTCATAACATAACTCAGTAGGTCTCATACCTGAACATTTGCACACTTCAACCTCTACTATACCAGTCTTTGGTTTATCAAATGCCTTATCAGGTAAATTTTTATGTATATCTTCCATAACCATATTCCACACTTTAAGTGCTCTACCATATTCAGCTCCAGCTAAAGTAGATCCCTTATCATACCCATACCAAGTTGCTGCAACATAATATGGAGTGTAACCCACATACCATTTATCTTTATTGTCACTTGTTGTTCCAGTCTTTCCAGCTGATTGTATCTGTCCCTTTTTGATTAATCCATTTGGATATGCTGTACCTCTTTTAGGTACCTCTTGCAATACATTTGTTATAACGTATGCACTTTGAGGTGTGTATACGTTTCTTTTTCGTCCCACTTTCTGTATAAGAACTTTATTTTCTTTATCACAAACTTTTGTATAAGTAATAGGTTCATAATAATTCCCCTGGCTTACAAATGGCACATATGCCGCTGCCATCTGCAATGGATTTACTCCTTCATTCAATCCACCCATTGCAAGTGAAATATACCTTTCATTACTTCTATCTATATTTACCTTTCTTAAATAATCTAGTGATTTTTGTACACCCAAATGTTCTTTCCAAACTCTTGCTGCGATTACATTAATAGATCTTCTTACTCCATCGCGTATAGTTGTTAATCCTCCATAAGTTCTATCATAATTCTTAGGATATAATCCCTTAGATAATCCCATCATGTACACTGGCACATCATCAATTATAGTAGAAGGTGTTATAATACCTTCACCTATTGCTGGCCCGTACACTGCTATTGGCTTAAATGTTGAACCTGGCTGTCTCTTCATTAAATTAGACGACGCTCTGTTAAATGGAACACCTTGTTTTTTACCTACGCCTCCGGTCAAACCTCGTATTTGCCCATTCTTTGCGTCTAAAACCACCATTGCTGCCTGAGGCTTACCTTTTTTCTCACTAAGAACTGAAAAATTATTTTCATTCTCAAACACCTTGTCCAAACTTTTTTGAACATTCATATCTATTGTAGTATATATCTTAAGTCCATTATTATATATAGTTTTTATTGCAATCTCTTCCGAATATCCCTTATTTATAAGATCTTTTTTTAGATCCAATATAACCTGATCTACAAAATAAGGTTGTACTTCCTTATTAAAAACATTACTGTTTTTCTCTACAAATTTTACATCTTCTTTTTTTGCCTCTTCATATTCCTCTTTAGTTATAAAGTTTAAATCTAACATCTCTCTTAATATTATCTTTTGACGCTTCAAGTTATTTTCCTTACCATTTTGGGTAAATGGATCATAAACACTAGGTAAATTAGTTATACCCGCAAGACACGCCGATTGTGCAAGCGTTAGCTCTGACACAGGTTTACCAAAATACATTTTAGATGCTGCTTGAACTCCATAACAATTTTCTCCCATGTATATCAAATTCATATACACTTCAAGTATTTCATCTTTTGTGAGTTTCTTTTCTAGCTTAATAGCTCTCCATTGCTCCTGAACTTTTCTTTTTATGGAACGTTCATTATCTCCTGTTACGTTTTTCACAACCTGCTGAGTTATTGTACTTCCTCCATAAGAACCTCCACCGGGCTTTATATAACTTATAACTGCCCCTGCTATTCTTTTTAAGTCAATTCCATTATGTTTATAGAATCTCTTATCCTCTATTGCAACAAACGCATCCTTTAAATGTTTAGGGATTTGTTTCATATCAACCATTTCTCTGTTCTTTTCTCCCTTTAATGACATGACAAAGTTTCCTCTGCTATCATATATAGCTGACGTAAATCCTTTTAGTATTAATGTATCTGGGCTAATAGCTTCAGTAGATTTTAATATTCCTAACAGGCCACCAAGTAAAATACTGCCAACTGTTATTGATAATGTTATAAAAAACACTGTTAATATCTTAATCACTCGAAACACATAACTTTTTACATATGACGGCGAACTTTTTTTATTAGCTTTTATCTTCTTTGCCATAAAACCCCTCCTAAACTTCCATCTTTCAAAAACTTATTGCCTAAAAAAAGCACATTTAATTATACAACTAATTTCAATTATTATCAATAGTTATTATTACAAAGCAAGGCTCAATAACAACTTAACCTAATTCTTTCTCTTTGTTCCCAACTTTTCTTTTTTTTCGTAATGTTTTTTCTTTAGGTATCTTAATTTTCCTTTTAGAAAACCTTTTTTTACATTTTGCTTCTTCTAACATTTTTATCACTTCCAGTGGCATTCCTCTTTTAATTGCAACTGTTAATGGTGTTTCTCCATCTTCATTCATTTGTTTTGCATCCGCTCCATTATCTACTAATTCCTTTATTATCTCAGAAGATACGTTATCTAATATTGCATACATAAGTGGCCCGCATCCATTATCTGCACACTTATTAACATCAGCTCCTAGATACAGCAATAAATTTATTACATCAACTGACGATTTGTTGAATATCGCATACATAAGTGCGGTATTTCCTTCATTATCTTCTTCATCAATTCTAGCTCCCACGTCTATTAGCGCTTTTATCACTTTAATAGAGCCTCTATTTCTTATTGCGTACATAAGTGGTGTTACACCTTCAATATCCCTCAAATTAACATTTGCACCTCTACTTAATAGCATTTCTATGCAACCTGATGACATTTTATTAATAAGTGCGTGCATAAGTGGTGTCCTTCCATTTTTATCTACTGTATTAACTTTAAACCCTGTATCTAATAACGCTTTTATAACTCCAACTGAAGCTCCTCTTTCAATGGCGTACATCAACAAAGTAACTTTCCTCTCCCCTATGTAAACTCCGTCTATTCTCATTATATTGCTTAATAGTTTCTTCGTAATTCTTATGGATAGCATATTTTTAATTGCATACATAATTGCATCCCATCCATTTTTGTCTACTGCATTTACGTCTGCCCCACTATCTATTAATTCCTCTATTACTTCATCAGAAGCTCTATTTAAAATTGCATACATAAGTGGTGTCTTTCCATCTGCATCCCCTCCATTCACTCTTGCACCCATTCTTATTAACAATTTTATTATTTCTACCGACACTCCTCTTTCAATTGTACACATTAACAACGTTTTTCCTTTTGCAAAAACTAGGTCTACATCTGCTCCATATTTTACTAGTCTCTCTATAATTTTTACAGATGCTCTCCTCTTAATTGCGTAAGCGAGCGGAGTCCACCCCCTATTATCTTCAGCATTAACATCAGCACCTCTATATAATAATTCATATTTTATATCATCAGTGGCCCCTTTACAAATCGCGCACGTAATAGGGGTTATCCCGTTAATGTCTCCATCATTAACTCTTGCTCCTCCTGCCAATAACAATTGTATAACTTGCAATGGAGCTTCTTTTTCTATTGCAGCTATCAACAACGTTTTTCTATCCATAAACTCTACATTTGTATTAGCGCCACATTTTATTAATCCTTCTATAATTCTAAAGGATACTTTATTTTCAATTGCGTACATAAGGGGCGTCCATCCTTTATTATCTATTATATTGACATTTGCTCCTCTGCATAGTAATTCTTCTACTACATCATCACATGATCGGCTAATAATTGCATGTATGAGTGCAGTACGCCCAGTACCATCTGCTATATTAACATTAGCTCCACTCCTTAATAATACTCTTATTAATCTAACGGGAGAACTTTTTTTTATTGCATACATCAACAATGTTTTTTTATTTACATCAATTATATTCACATTCGCTCCATATCTGACTAACTCCTCTATAACTCTAGTTGATGTGCTTTTTTCGACTGCATACATAAGTGGTGTCCATTCTCTGTTATCTAATGAATTTAAATCTGATCCTTCGTATATTAGTGTCTTTATTATATCATCAGATAGGCCATTAATAATCGCATTTACAAGAGGAATCCTGCCATTATTATCTTTATCACTTATATTCATTCCTCCATATGATAATATTCTTATTATATCAATAGGTAATTTCCTCCTAATTGCGACTTCAAGCGGTGTGACAAGATCTTTTGACGTCGCTACGTCTTCTATCTGTACGTAATTTAACAAAAATCTTATTGTATCCTCATCTGCCATGTTACAAACCTTCACCAAAAAGCTCTTATCTTCTTTTCGAATCGATGCAAGTAAACGATTTATTTCTTCTTCTGGTAATATATCATATCTTTTGCTATTTGCTATATAATTCATTACACTAATTTCATTTTCCATAGCAAGCTTTCTTACTGTATCTTCTTTTAATATTTCATAACTTTTATTTTTTATAATACTATCAATTATCTCAAATATTTTTATCTTGCAGTCAAGTGAATCTAATATATATTCATTTAGCTCTTTTATCTCTTCTTCTAACTTTACGTCATGTATCAATTCTCTTATTTCTACTATATCTTTATTTTTTATCAATTTCCCCTTTTTAAACCTAACAAAACCACTGTACCGTAATATCTCTTTTAATGCAACATACCTTGGTTTGCAATCTTTTGTCATAACATAATCCATCATAAACTTATATGCATTTTGCTCTACTTTATTTGCATGTAGATAATCATTTATCCAGTTTTTTAAAATTTTATAATTCTCCTCTTTTGCTAATTCATTATATAATATTTGTCTTGCCCCATTATATATTACTACATCTTTATCAATTTTATTTACAAATGTTGTAAATGTTTCTTTAGTTTTTCGTAAACGTAAAAATTTACTTTTCGCATTATCTTCAAACTCTTTCCTTGCTTTAGTAAATATAGTTTTTATTAAATCCTCTAACGTATCTTTTTTGTCATTAGAACTATTTTTAATCTTCTCCGTAAGCTTTATTCCTATACAGCGTTCATCTTTTAATGTTACTTGGAATTTTTTCAGAATATCCTTTTTCATCATACCGTTCCTCTTTCTCCTTTTTTTATCATAATTGTGTCGCTATACCAGTATACATCATTTTTTTAAATATGCAATATCTATTGCAATAATTGACATATCTTATGTAATTTCCCCCTTGTATAAATGTCAAAATAATGCTATACTTGATGTCGACAAACTTTCTCATTTGTAAGTTTGCAGAATTTTAGTGGAGGAGGTTTTACATATGGCATACTTTATAACTGAGAATTGTGTAAGTTGTGGCGCTTGTGAGGGCGAGTGTCCTGTATCATGCATAAGCCAAGGTGAAGATAGATTCGTTATTGATCCTAATCAATGTATTGAATGCGGAGCTTGTTCTAACATATGTCCTGTTGGTGCTCCTACGCAACAATAATAGTTAACTTGTTTTTCCCTCTGGCGAGAAATGCAGTTCTCCTCGCCAGAGGTTTTTATTAAGAGGAGGTATTTTTACGTGAAAGAAATTGCATTAACTTTTAAATTTTCTAAAAGTCAACCTGATATTTTTTTTGAGAAATTAGGAATGTTATACTTAAATTTATACAAAGAATCCCTACGTATATTTAATCCACAAAAAATATTTGATCTAGAAGAATTAGACGAATTCCAAAAGATTTTAATTACATATAAGAAAAATATTAAAGTAGGATCTGAAAACCCAGCTTTTTTAGCTAAAAAAGTACTCGATTTTCACAATACAACAAACGTAACTTCTATTCAAGAAAGTGAAACCGGTTATGCATTATCTTTTAAAAAAAGTGCTGGTAATTGCACCACTTTTTTTTCTAAAGAATATTTCTTTAATAAAAGATTCTATTCGCTTACACTTGATACACTGTGGAAGGAAATAACTAATTTAACATTGAAGTATTATATGGGGGTTCCTACTACTACAAAATTTAGTATACCAACCAATACGTTAAATTATATTGTAGATTATACTAATGTCGTTGAATCTTCAACTAAAGATATTGCAAATCTACTTTACAAATACAATGAAATGATTGATAATGTAAAAGTCATACTATCCACATCTACAAAAATCAATGCTCAAAAGCCTAAAGAAATTTTGGGTGAAATTTCAATTAATGTCCAAAAGAAAGTTCGTGACATTATCCGGCAAAAAATTTGTCATAGAATTCCCGATGCTATAAGAGCGTCTCGTCAATTGTAAAAACACAAAGATAGCCCCTTTTAAGGCTATCTTATTATTTAGAATTATTGTCCAGTATGTCCAAATCCACCGCCTCTATTATGGCCTACTTTAGTTGGATCATCATGCATAATAAAATTAGCCCTTTCAACTTTTGCAAATATTATTTGTGCAATTCTTTCTCCTTTTTTTATATATATTGACCCATATGGATTCCCTCTTTTATCTATGTAACATACATCATTCATGCAAGGCAATTTGTCTTTTTCACACTCTATATTTTTCTCTAAATATTCCCCAATTGTCATTTTAGTATAATTTTCACTTAAATCTTTTAGTAGACTCGAATCGTTCATAATTCTATACGCTAGCACCGCAGGATTATAAGTATTTTGCACTATAACTCCAACTATATCTCTATAGTCACTATCAATTGTACCTACACAGTTAGCCAATCGTATATCTGTCTTAAGTGACAGACCACTTCGCGGTCTTACCTGTGCTTCCACATCTTTCTCCATTGCTATAATAAAATTTAGCGGTACCACCTTTGTCTGCCCTGGTAACAAAACTATATCCTTTGCTGCATATACATCACAACCAGCTGCATTTAAAGATTGATACTCTGGAACCCTTCCACTTTCTAGTACTTTAATATAAACATTTGTCATGTGTTCTGCATCTCCTTTTATTCTTTTAAAATTATACCTCTATCACCCAAGCTATAGAAAAGCTTATACTTTCCTATATAAATGCCCTTTTGTATATTTATCTTGCTTTATTAATCCTTCGCAAGAGCTTCCCCTTAATATCTTTATATTAAAATCTACAAGCTCTTTTATTTCATCAAAATTCTCATCTAATATATTTAATCTAACTCTATTTACTCCACTCATCTTTTCTATATCTTTCCCCATAAATATCTTATTTGAATTAAATAAAATACACCTATGTGCATGTGGATCACACATTATCCTAAACTTTTCACCTTTTCTGTCTTTCAAATAATAAGTATCCTTTCTACAAACTTCATTACACTTACCATCTTTATATCTACCACACAAATCTCCTACTATACAATATTCCATTGTCATAACAGGAAGACTCCCGTATACTATAACTTCCTTCTCCACATTCTCTACTTTTTTTAAAGCATTAATTTGATTTAGTGTAAGTTCACATGATAATGTAACTTCTTTTGTCTTCATGCGCTTTAGCAATTCAATTGCATGCGTATTAAATATATTTAAGGTATAATCACACAAAATATTTTCAATTTTATCTTCCAAATACTTTACTGTGCCCACATTTCCACACATAACACCTGCAAATTCTTTTAATTTATCTAATTTTCTTTCTATGTATTCATCATACCATTTTCTTGTCACTGCTGGTATATGCACATATACGGATACGTTATTTTTTCTACACATATCAATTAACTTTTTATAACGCTCATCCTCAATAATACAAACAGGCAAATATATTCTAGACGCCCCCAATTCCCAATATTTCATATCATAATCTACATTATAGAAAAATAACGAAATCTCCAATGGATGGCTAGTATCCATCTCATAATTAGCTCTACCCAGAGTCGCAATTTTCTTGTCCTTAATTTCTCCTCTAATACTATCCAATTCTTCAATTGCCAATCTTCGTATATTATTTATTTCGCTAATAGGCACTACTACTCCATCTTCCAATTTAACATCTACGGTTTCAAAATAATATGGCGTATCTCCCGTCTTTTTTAATTGTTCTATTACTCTATCACAAACTAACGGCTTATTAATCGCTTTACACGGGTAAACATCACTTATTTTTTTCACTACATTTTTATCTTTATCTTCAATAACTAACTCTAAAGGCTTCCCATCCATTATTATTATGGATCCTCGAAGTGCAATTCTTTTTAAATCTTTCCCACAAATACTTGCTTTAGCTAATTTATTTAACCTTTTACTAGATGTTTTATATAAAAGATTGTTCTTTTTTATATTCCCATCAAGATACCCTAACTTGACAATGTCTTCACTTTTTGCGTTTTTCACCATTTCATTGTTCAATAAAATTTGTGACACAATAACTCCTGGGTTCTTCTCTTCGCCATTGCAAATTTCTATACCATCACCTATCTCAATAGAATCTTTCAGTTTGACTGTTACTAGACGTTTGTTTACATCAAAAAACACCACCTTACCCAAAAACACACCTAAATTCTTGGGCTTATCTGTAGTTATCATATTATTGGGGGCCCCACCATCAAAATAACCTTTCGTGAACCCACCTCTATTAAAAATTTGCATCAAGTCTTTAAAATCTTGCTTTTCCACGTTGTATCTCTTATTATCTATGTATTTTCTATATATTCTAATTACTGTAGCTACGTACTCCGGTGTTTTCATCCGTCCCTCTATTTTTATTGATTTTACTTTACTATCAATTAATTCGTTCATTCTATCAATACTACACAAATCTTTTGGGCTTATAAGATGCCCTTTTGATACAACTCTATCATTTTGTAGTAATTCATACTTAAGTCTACAAGGTTGAGCACACCTCCCTCTATTACCACTCCTAGACCCAATCATACTACTTAGCAAACATTGTCCTGAATATGATATGCACAACGCGCCATGACCAAATACTTCTATATCTACATCGCAATTTTCTACTACATCTCTTATCTCAATTAAAGAAGTCTCTCGTGCCAATACAACTCTACTAAACCCTATCCGCTTTAAAAATTCCACTCCGTATTTATTATAAATAGTCATTTGTGTACTAGCATGCAAACTTAACTCTTGAAACATCTGTCTTGCTATGCACGCTAAGCCTAAATCCTGAATTATAACACCATCTACATTAGCCAAATATAATTGGCTCAAAAAATCAATCGCATCCTCGAATTCTTCATCTGACACCAAAGTATTTACTGTGATATACACCTTCACACCTCGTATATGCGCGTATACCACCAAATGTCTTATATCATCAATAGAGAAGTTGTCCGCAGACATCCTTGCGTTGAACAACTTCCCTCCTAAATAAACCGCATCCGCACCATTCTTAACAGCCGCATAAAATGACTCAACATCACCCGCAGGTGCCAAAAGCTCAATTTTATCTTTCACAAAAAACTCCTCTCTATAACATCTAAAAGCTCAATTCTTCCTTTATTATGTCCGCAACAATCAAATCTTCTCTCGTTGTTATCTTTATATTATAGTTACTTCCCTCTACTACCTTTGTTCGAATACCACATCTTTCCATCAAAACGGTATCATCCGTTCCCTGATATCCATCTTCCTTCGCCATAATATGTGCCTTTAAAAGATCTTCTTTTACAAAAGCTTGCGGCGTCTGTACAATAACTAATTTACTTCTGTCTAACGTTTCTTCAATTTCCATAAAATTATTTCTTACTTTTATTGTATCTTTAGGGGTAATTCCAAATGTAGCACTTCCATATTTACACGCTGCATCGAGTAAACATTTTAAATCTACACATCTAACAAATGGCCTAGCTCCATCATGTACCACAACCAAATCTATACTATCCTCAACACTACACAATCCATTAAAAACAGACTCTTGTCTACTACTTCCGCCTTCAACAATCTTTACCTTCTTCTTTATCCCATCAATCAAAGCCCTTGCATATTCCATATCTTCTCTTCCAACAACCAACACTATCTCTTTTATTCGCTCGTTAGCAGCAAACACATCTAACGAATAACTAAGTACAGGCTTTTTGCCCAACATTATAAATTGTTTCTTAACATCCAACATCATCCTCTTGCCGGATCCAGCTGCCACAATTATTGCACTCACACTATTACATTTTTTGTTCATGTTACTGTGCCTTCGCCCTATTATTGTATATGTAGTCATACAACATTCTATCTATATGATCTTGTTTCCATCCTTTTATAAGAACTATCTCACTTTCTAAAATCTGCTTTGCATTACTAAGCATCTTCTTCTCACCCGTAGACAAGCCCTTGTCTCTCTCCCTAATCATTAGGCCTTGCACAACACTTGCTACATTTAATATGTCTCCTGTTTTTAATTTAATCATATTATCTCGATATCTTTTGTTCCAGTTACTTTCCTTGCTATACATTGGCTCCTCTTGAAATACGGAAAAAACATCTTCTACTAGCGACTCATCTGACAAATCCCTTATACCAATTTCTTCCATTTTCGAAATGGGTACCAATATCTTCATACTTCCCACAGGTATCCTAAGAACGTAATAATTTTGCTTTGACCCTAATATTTCTCTTTCTTCAATGTCCTCTATGACGCCTGCTCCATGCATTGGATAAACTACCTTATCGCCTATGTTATACATAAAAAAACCTCCCACAAAAACATCAACTAAGCACCTATTCAGTCAAAAAAACACTGACACCCTCCAACTCTTAGCCATCACTTTTAACATGACAACCAAAACAGTAGATTTTTTTACCTGCATCGGATTATAAATTCTGGGGAGAAACTTAATTGAAATGTACTTACCTGCCAAGGTTAATCTTTCAACTGCAATATTCATCTTCTTTGACTTTCAAAAAACAAATACCATTTCTCTCTAAATTTAAACCTTCCATTGCTACAAGTTAAAACCTTTTATGCCCTACATTATATACCCTAACATTATTTTTGTCAAATGGCATAAAAAAAAGTCTTATCTTAGCCTGGGGCGATTGTTTACGCAAAAAAACAACGGCCACAAAACTGGTTAGGACCGTCATCTTTACATAAATTTAGTAAACTCTATTCAGCTACCGTCAAAGAATCATCCTTTTTATTCCAATATTTCTTTATCATAATCCTTCTCATTGTTCCGAAATTAAAAAACATTCTATTACCAAACGCAACTATCGCAGCAAAATATAATTGTATGCCTATTTTATCACCTATATAAGTTAACACGGCCGCCAATATCGCATTCAAAAAAAATCCTGATAAAAAAATCGATAAATTAAAATTTCCTTTAAGTTTAGCGACTATACCTCCGCAAACTGTATCCATTGCAGCTAATATAGCAACAGCTACATATATTGAATACTTCGCTGGAATTGTAATAGGCATCCCTATACCTATCAATACACCTAAAATCGCACCCATTACCATTAATAACATGTTTTGTCCTCCTTTTTTTTGGTACATCGTAAAAACTTTCTTGTGCTATGTAGAATATTATACATTATCTTTGGGCTAATGCATATGTTTTTTTCGTAAAAGTAGGATATCCTTTATTCCTAAACTTCAAAATACCTTCTTCTTCCTTGTCCAGTTTGTTAAAAAATATCTCTTTTACGTAATTTATTTTATATAAATTTATATCACGTTCATTGCCCAAGTACACTAAGATTCTATTGTCTAAAAAAAGTTTAGTATCTTTAACATCATTTAAATCTATGTAATCTATCTTATCGTACAGGTTTTCTGACTGATAGTCCGATTTTTTTATTGTTTCATAAATATGATAAAACGCCTTTACTTTATCTTCACTCATATCTATTCTATCGCCAAGCCTAACTCCTTTTAAACGTATGCCATTTATCTTTGGTATTTTATCATTATTAATGTCATCAGTTATATCCAAAGCTACGCCCTCTTGATCTACTACAACATAAGTTGTATGGTATGATACTCGAGCTACCGGTTGTCTTTCTTCTATATCTATCTTATATTTTCCTAACCCAACAAGTAATATCTTTACATTTTTTATGTATGGACACTCCTTTATAACTTGTCTTTCTCCTTCAAAATACCTATGCATAGCAATACTTTTTACACTAAATTTGCTGTTTTGGGCAACTTTTCTAAACCAATTATCATTTAAATTTATATTCACAATATTTTTGATTTCGTCTTTAGTATAATGGTTATTCCCATTAACTTTTATTTCCTTTATATCGAACAGCGGTGACATACAAAAGGCCACTGTCGCTCCTATTAGAAGCACACTTAATATAAAACATCTTCTAAAACTTTTTAATCTCCTGCTTTTTTTCATATCGCTCGTAACTCCCTACTCCTTTCTAAAATCACCCCACCTCTGTTTTTTGGGTGGATTCTTTATATTCATTGCTTGCAATTTCTATCGCCTTTATAAGGCTTGCGATCTTTACCAACTCCTCATTTTCCATTTTTGTATTAGCTAATACTTGTTTAACAAGATCCGAATTCTTGACAACTTTACTTCTAAAGTCCTCAAAACTACTTATTCCATTCTCTTGCATAGTCTTTAACGACTTAGTCGCTACTTTCATCAGTTTATTATACTCCATTTGATCATCTTTGTCATTAGATTTTGCACCTCTTGCTAATTCTTCCATTCCTTTTTTATACGCTAACACATATTTTTTTATGTCGTATAACTTACGTGCGGCCTCTACCGCATTCTTGTAATCTTCCTTTAATTTTGCTATTTTCATAACTTTCTCGTCTCTTATTTCCTTTAGATCATTAATATATAAAATTTTATTATATTTTACATTCATATTCTTTAGCTCTTCTAGTTGATCCCATGCTATATCCATAAGTATTTCTCGTATATTCTCATCATATCCTTCAAGTCCCGCTATATTTTCATGTGACTTATCTTTTACGTACATCTTCTTAGTTTGTGCTGCTTTTTTATCTTTTGGTTCACTACTTCTTTTTCCATACTCCACACCCAATCTTTCGCACACATTGGATATGCTTTCTTTTAATTCGTCCAAATCCTTTACCTTATCCTCCATATAATATATTCCACTAAAATCAATTTTTTCATCTATTGTCTCCTCTGGCTTTATATACACTATACTTTCTTCTATCTCTTGTTCAAATTTTGTCTTATCATGTTTAGGTGGTTGTTCTACATTTTTAGTTAATTTATCTGTTGATAATACTTTATTTATTGAATTTTTCAATTCATCCATCAACTGTATATTCTCATCAAATTCGCTAGACACAACTATGTTATGCACATTAGCTTTTATTGCATTGTTTTCATTCTTCATTTCATCTATATCGCTTATAACCTTTGTCATATATCTATCAAATTCTTTTGTATATTCATTATTATATTCCTCTACATTCTCAAAAAGTCTTAAATTATATGGCTTTATCTCTTCCTTTGCTTTCTCTAAAAGTTCTTTTTTATCCTTTACTACTTCCAAATCGCTAACCTTTATCTTATCTTTTAATGCCTTCTTATTCTCGTCTAGTTTTGATAAAAATTCATTATTCTTTTCTCCAAGGATACCCATCGTATCTATTATTTTTTGTGCTTCCTCTTTTAACATATTTTTTGAATCCACTAAAAGTGCCTCTTTTTCTGTATCACTTTCTTCACTATCCTTCTTTTCTTCATACTTTTTCTCAAGTTCAGTTTTCTCGGCACTAAGTTTTTCTATTTCCTCTTTTATACTTAAAATATGATTATCTGTCTCTTGCACTTTCTCTTTAATACTATTTTCTAGTTCTCCCAATGTATCCTTCACATTTTCATACGTATCTATTTTACTTAGTTTTTCTTTAATGTTATCCAGCAAGTTCAATATGTCTTCTTTTAGTGACTTATCCATCTCTTTTAATATTCTTTCTTTATCATCTATAACTTTTTGTTTATTATTGATATTCTCTAGTAATCCTTCCTTTGAATTTCCTTTTAGCTCCCCTAACTCTTTTTCTATATTATCTATTTTTTCTTGTAACCCCGCGATTTGATCTTTTATCCTGGATTGCAACATCTCTAAATAGCTAAACTCATTCTTTGCATACTCACTAGCTTCATTAAAACTATACTTTATTTCCTCCTCAAATTTTTGTCCCTTAGTCTCTATCTCCTTAATTGAACTTGTTATAGTATCTTTTAATTTTATTAACCTTTCGTCTTCCATATCAGGAGTATATTGATTCGCGTACTCTGTTAATGTATTAATATACTCTTTTTTATCCATAAGTTTTTTAGTAGCATCATTCACGCGCTGATAAATTATTTCCAAAAATTTATTATGGAAATCTTCTATTGATTTTGTTAAATCTTCCTCTTTATTCTCATGCATAATTTCTTGGAACTTATTCTCAACCTTTTTTTGTATATTTAACATATCCTCAATAACAATATCCAATGTTTCTTTCTTTTTGGGGCCTGTTTTTTTCTCAATTGTTGCAGTTGACTTAACTTTAGGTTCATCGTCTTGTTGATAGTCTATAAACGCGGCTAATTCACTGACAGCCAAATCCTTTTCAGGTTTTAATTCATCTTTTGGCGTACTTTGTTCTACTGTCTCTCCGCTTAATTCTTCACCTTCTTGTTCAAGCTCCTCTATGCGAAGTAATATAGTTTTTTTCCTCTCTTCTTGTTCTACAATATCCAATTCTTTCTTTTTTATCTCTACATTGATATTAGGTATAGACTCTTTTTTAGCTTGAACTGTATCCATAGCCATCTTATAATCATCTTTACTATGTATTCCATGACTATTAAGACGCTCTACAACTCCATTTAATCCACTTTTTAGCGACTCAATTCTTTCTTCTAAAATTTTTCTATCATCAACAGCATCCTCGCTTAATTCATCCAACATTTTCTTATTCTCATTAATTTTCTCTTTTTGTGCATCTAATTCACATACATCCGGATACAATAGTTTTAAACTATTTTCTTCTTTTTCTATTTCAATAACCTCTTTTGTGGCACTGGCTATATATGCTCTTTCCTTAGCTAGAAAGTCATCTATTGACTCTACATCTTTTTTTAACTTTTCTATTTCAGATGCATTACTCATATTTATCCCTCCACACGGCGCTATTCTTTATATATATAACGGCTTTTTTCTTAATTTTATTAGGACAATTAAAATTAAAAAAAACGAAAAACTTATATACCTACATCTCATTTTGTACTTTTATGTTAAATTTGGTGTTTTTATACAGTATTGACTCATTGTTTTTTATATGATATAGTCAAACTTGTGATTTTTGTAAAACATTGCAAAAAAATAAGTTTACTAGTAGGGTGTGGTTTTTTTGAAAAAATTTTTGTGTTTATTTTTGATTTGTGCTTCATTGATAGCTGGTATGTGCACAAAGTCTTATGCTTTTAGTGGAGCTATTTTACCTCCAGCCAAGTTAAATTTGGGCGATACTATTTGTATTCTTGAACCTTCATGTACAGATGCGCATCGCATGAACATATACAAGTCTCGTATAGATTCTGTTGTAGCAAAATTAAAACAACGCGGATTCAATGTAGTTGTCTACAGTGACTCATTCAAACCTTCTACACTAGGCTTAGGTTATTCTACCGAAAGGTTACGTGCTGACTTATTTAATAAAGCAATAAGAGATAAAAACGTAAAAGCAATTTTCTCTTTTTGGGGCGGATATGGCGCAATGCATCTATTAGACAAATTAGACTATAGTGCGTTTAGGGCCAATAGAAAAATATTTGTTGGATTTAGTGATGAAACTGCAATTGAACTTGCAATTTTTGAAAAATCAGGTATAATAACATTCCACGGACCAATGGTTGGGGCGGATATAAATTACAATGAAAGCAAAACTTTTGATTGTTTGTTTGCAATGCTAACAAATCCTAAAAAATCGACTAAGCTTTTTAATATAGATGATAATTCCTCTTTTAAGTCTTATAAAGAAGGTACATGTGAAGGCCAGGTTATAGGTGGCAACCTTTCTCTTATACAATGCATGATAGGTACTCCTTATGAACCTAATTACAAAAACAAGATACTTTTCTTTGAAGAAGTAAAAGAACATGACTACAAAATTCATCGTATGCTCTGGCATCTTAAATTAACAGGTAAACTAAAAAACGTATCTGGTATTATCATAGGATCTTTAACTCCTATATCTGGATCAGAATCTCGATTGCAACATATTTGTTTTGATGTGTTCAAAGATTTAAATATACCTATAATATATAATGTTCATGCGGGGCATATCAGAAACCCTATCACTATACCAATTGGTGCCAAAATAAAAATTCAAAATAATGAATTGATTGTAACAGAACCTGTTGTTTGTAGCTTTACTAATTTTAGATATTAACTTTTTAATACTATGACAAAAAAGAGGAGATTTCTCTCTCCTCTTTTTTTAATCTTCCGGATAATTTTCTCTTGGCGTATAATGTGTATGCAACAACTCATGTGACCTATGACTACCAGGTTTTTCTAGATACTCATCATATATCTTTTGTACAACTTTGTTTTCATGTGATTTTCTTACATTTATTCGCTTGTCTTCTTGATAGAGCGCTTTAGCTCTTTCTATTCTTAAATCTGTCCAACTTCTTACTGATGAAGGCTGAATAGGTTGACCACCACCATTTACACATCCACCAGGACAAGCCATAATCTCTATAAAGTGATAATCAGCTTCACCTCTTTTTACCTTCTCTAGTATCTTTCTTGCATTAGCCAAACCGTGTGCTACAGCTGCCTTTACTACCATATCTCCTATTTTTATATTAGCTTCTTTTATTCCTTCTACTCCTCTTACTTCTGTATAATCTACCTTATCTTGGCTTTTATTCGTTAATATATCAGCAACTGTCCTAAGAGCAGCTTCCATTACTCCTCCTGTTGCTCCAAATATAACGGCAGCTCCAGTTGCTTCTCCCATTGGATCATCAAACTGTTCTTCTTCTATATTTCTAAAATCTATCCTAGCTTCTTTTATCATTTGTGCCAGCTCTCTAGTAGTTAACACAACATCCACATCTGGATGACCATTTACACCCATCTCCGGTCTCTTAGCCTCATACTTCTTTGCTGTACATGGCATTATAGACACAACAAATATCTTCGATGCATCAACACCAATTTTCTCCGCATAATATGTCTTAAGTAGCGCTCCAAACATAGTATGTGGCGATTTACATGTAGATAAATTATCTAATAATTCAGGATAATTGTGTTCACAGAATTTTATCCATCCAGGACTACATGATGTTATCATTGGTAACTTACCATTATTTTTTATCCTCTCAATTAACTCTGTGCCCTCTTCCAGTATAGTAAAGTCCGCACCTGTATCTGTATCAAATACTTTATTAAATCCCAATCTTTTTAATGCAGCTGCCATTTTCCCTGTAACCGGGGTTCCTATTGGATAGTCAAATGCTTCTCCTAATCCCGCTCTTACTGCTGGAGCTGTTTGTGCAATAACATAAAGTTCATCATTTGCCAACGCATCCCAAACTTTTTCTACGTCATTTTTCTCTCTTAATGCTCCAACTGGACATACCACTATACACTGGCCACACATTGTACACGGAACCTCATTTAGTGATTTGTTGTACGCTGACGAAACTATAGCTCTTATTCCTCTTTCATTTGTATCTATAACTCCCACTGTTTGAATATTCTTACACATACTAACACATCTCTTACATAAAATACATTTATTAGGATCTCTTACTATAGACGGCGACAAATCATCTATAGGTTTTCTTTCATGTTTACCTTCAAATCTTATATCTGTTATATTTAAGTCCTTTGCTAACTTTTGAAGTTCGCAATTCTCGCTTCTAACACAGGTCAAACACTTTCTATCATGATCTGACAATATAAGTTCTAATGTCACCTTCCTAGCCTCTCTTACCTTTGGTGAGTTGGTTTTTATTTTCATACCTTCTCCTACTGGTGACACACAAGCAGCTTGCAAACTCCTTGCGCCCTCTATCTCAACTAGGCACATCCTACATGCACCTATCTCGTTTACATCTTTTAAAAAACACAATGTCGGTATCTCTATATTCGCTTGTCTTGCAGCTTCTAATATTGTAAAGTTCTTTGGCACTTGCAATTCCTTGGAATCTATCGTAATATTAATCATTTCCATTTCTTCACGCATCTCCTTTCATTAAGCCTTTATTATTGCCTTAAATGGACATTTATCTACACACGTACTGCACTTGATACACTTTTCTTTATCTATCCTATATCCTTCTTCTCTACTTCCTTCTATCGCCTCAACTGGACAATTTCTAGCACATAGCCCACACTTCTTACATATTTCTTCTTTTATAATAAAACTCAACATAGCCTTACATACATGAGCTGCGCACTTTTTATCTCTAACATGTTCTTCATACTCATTTCTAAAATATCTTAATGTACTCAAAACTGGGTTAGGTGCAGTCTGTCCAAGTCCACAAAGTGCAGCCGATTTTATTCCTTTAGCTAATGTTTCAAGTTTTGCAATATCTTCTTCTTCCCCTTTTCCACTTGTAATTTTCTCTAACAACTCAAGCATTCTCTTAGTACCTATTCTACAAGGAGGACATTTACCACAAGACTCGTCCACTGTAAATTCTAAGAAGAATTTAGCTATATCCACCATACATGTATCCTCATCCATTACTATAAGTCCACCTGATCCCATCATTGAGCCTATCTTTATCAAATTATCATAATCTATTTCCGTATCTATTAAATCTGCAGGTATACAACCCCCTGATGGTCCACCTGTTTGAGCTGCTTTAAACTTTTTGCCATTTGGTATACCACCACCAATATCATATATAACATCTCTTAATTTGGTTCCCATAGGCACTTCTACTAATCCTGTATGATTTATCTTTCCTCCAATAGCAAAAACCTTTGTACCATTACTCTTTTCTGTTCCCATATTAGAAAACCAATCTGCACCTTTTAATATTATAACAGGTATATTCGCATAAGTTTCAACGTTATTCAAAATAGTTGGTTTTTGCCATAATCCTTTTACTGCAGGGAACGGCGGTCTTGGCCTTGGTTCTCCTCTATGGCCCTCAATAGATGTCATAAGTGCTGTCTCTTCTCCACAAACAAACGCTCCCGCACCAAGCCTTATATCTATATCAAAATTAAAGTCTGTTCCAAATATATTTTCTCCCAATAGTCCGTATTCACGAGCTTGATTTATTGCTATTGTAAGCCTTTGTACAGCTATAGGATATTCTGCTCTTACGTACACATACCCCTGATTAGATCCAATAGCATAACCCGCTATTGCCATAGCCTCAATAACTGAATGTGGATCTCCCTCTAATATACTTCTATCCATGAATGCACCAGGATCTCCTTCATCGGCATTACAGCATACATATTTTATGCCCTTTGGTTGTTTAGCAGCAAAATCCCACTTCATTCCTGTAGGGAACCCTCCGCCCCCTCTTCCTCTTAATCCAGATTTTTTCATGATATCTATTACGTCTTGAGGTTGCATCTTAGTTAACACTTCACCTAATGCCTTGTATCCGTCTAATGCGATATATTCTCTTATATTCTCTGGATTGATCACACCACAATTTCTTAATGCAACTCGTATTTGTCTATTAAAAAACCCTTCTTTATCTAGCACTTTAGTAATATCTACTGCCTCTTTGTCTCCAGCTAACAATCTCTTTACCAATTTACCCTTAACTAAATGCTCCGATACTATCTCATTTACATCATCAATACTAACTCTTGTATACATAGCACCTTCAGGATATACAACAACTATTGGTCCTTGCGCACACAAGCCAAAACATCCTGTCCTTACTACATTAACTTCTTTATCTATATTATTCTCTTTCAAATACTCCTTAAATTTCTCTATAATCTTCCCCGAATTAGAAGATGTACATCCTGTACCACCACAAACTAAAACATGACTCCTCACTATATCCATAATGTCCTCCTTTAAATAAGTCCTTATTTTATGCCAACAAATCTTTACAAACATTGCCTTTTAATATGTGATCTTCTATTATTCTAACAACTTTGTCTTGTGTAACATTTGCATATACTGTAACACTCTCATCTTTGTCTATAATCTTAACCATAGGTTCCCTATCGCACATTCCTTGGCAACTTGTCATCATAACAACTGCATCCATAATATTTCTCTCTCTTAACTCCTTAACAAACAAGTTCATTACTTCTTTTGCTCCGGCTTTTATTCCACAGTCGTCCATGGCAACCATTATCTTGGTTAAATACTTACCTTTTCTTAAAATCATGTCTTTTAAAGCTTCTTTTTTTATTTGCCCTAGTTCTTCTAATGATTTCATTTTTAGTCCACTCCCTTAACCACTTAAAGTATTTTATTCTTTGAATTTATCTAATATTTTTTTCCCATCACCTTTTGTTAAACGTCCAAACACTTCATCATTAACTGTAACGACTGGCGCTAATCCACATGCACCTATACACCTACATGCATCCAATGAAAACTTACCATCTTCTGTACATTCTCCTACATCTATACCTAACTCTTTCTTCAACTCTTCCAAAATTAAACCAGAACCCTTTACATAACAAGCAGTTCCTATACAAACCTGAATCTTATACTTACCTTTTGGATTCAATGAAAACTGAGTATAAAATGTTATAACTCCATAAATTTCTGCTAATGGAATATTAAGCCCCTCTGATATCACCTTTTGCACTGATAATGGAAGATATCCATAAACTTCTTGAGCCTCATGCAACACTGGTATTAAAGCTCCTTTGGTATCCTTGTACTTCTCAATTATACTATCTAGTTTGAGTCGTTTCTCATCTTTCGCGCCATTTGCGCCACACTTACAATTTGAACACATAAATTAACCCCCTATTTGTCTATTTCCCTCTGTTTGTGTCACAAAAAAGTAGAAGATACTCATGATAAAAGAGCACCTTCATCTATCTCATCTTCTGTTATGCCAATATTAACTGTACAAAAGATTTATTCAAACTCTCTATACCAAATTCATTTGTAATTCTATGAATTTTCAAACCCTCGAAGAGCATTTTACCACTCAATCGATCTTTATACAAGATATAAAATCGTTTACTTTTAATGTTTTTGTTTTTTCAATTTTCTAAATTTGCCACATATAGTATGTTTTAATATTTTTTCTTGTTTAGCAATTCATTATATATATCTACATATCTATTATACCTTTCAGCGTTTATAAATCCATTCTCTAGTGCTTTTCTTACATTACACTCAACCTCTCTTATATGACTACATCCAGTAAATTTACAATCAGGGATATAATCAATAAATTCTGGATAATAGTACTGTAATTGACCGACATCAATTTCATCCATTTTTATAGAACTAAAACCCGGTGAGTCTAATATATAGCCGCCTCTATCAATTTCCACTAATTCAACATGTCTAGTCGTATTCTTGCCTCGAGATATCTTTTTACTTAAAGACCCAGTATCAAACATATCCTGTTTTATTATTTTATTTATTATACTAGACTTCCCAACACCAGACTGTCCTGTAAAAATCGTTGTTGCATCTTTTATAGTACACTCTAACTCATCAACACCTATATTTTCTTTTGCGCTAACCATAATAACTTTAAACTTTGACGTATCATAAATTTTATGTATACTTGTGCCATTTTTCTTTCCCTCATCAATCTTGTTTATACAAATAATAGGTTTTATACCCTCCATCTGATATATCACTAATAATTTATCTAGAAGCATAAAATCTACTTTGGGTATAGTCGCAGATATCACTATAACAATATTATCTATATTGGCCACAGGTGGGCGGATAAACGCATTTTTCCTAGGCAATATATCCTCTATACTGCCTTTTTTGTTCTTATTATCTAAAATTAGAATACGAACCTTATCCCCCACAACCGGTTTTATATTATCATTTCTAAAAACACCTCTAGCTCTGCACTCATATACAACTTTATTTACATCAACATAATAGTATCCACCTATTCCCTTTATTATGGTTCCCTTCAACTAATTTACCCTCCTAAGCTTTTATGGTATATCTTCTTCCTCCCGTAGATCATATTGAGGATTCTTCATAAAATACATATCCACCATTGAATTCTCCTCGATTTCTTCCCCTGCTTGTGGATCCTGTCTTTGTACAATGTCCGTCTCTTCTTCTTCATCCGTTAAGTATAAATCTCCTACATCCAAACTAGATGCTCTTATTATTTTTTCCGCCTGTTCTTTTGTACATCCTATTATATTTGGTACTAATACATATCTTACTTCTCTTCCTTGGCTTACGTATATAGTTATTGTACTTCCAACTTCCACGTCATTTCCATATGCAGGCACTGTCTTTATAACTCTTCCCTTTACTACATTTTTATCATGCGTTTCTATGATATCATAATCTAATCCTAATTCCTCTAGTATGCTTATTGCCTCACTTTTCTGTTCTTTTCTTAAATCCGGTATTTTTATTTTTTTTGCTCCATTACTAACTACAAATTCTAATGTGCTATTAAAACCTCCAGGCTTTAATTTATCCCCTTTTGGCCTACTTTGTGATATTATCACATCACGAGGCACTAGATCATCATTTACTCTTTCCTTATCTATCGCTTCTATATTTCTGTTTAATAACTCTCCTTTTACTTCATAAAAATTTCTTCCAACATAATTGTCAACTATAAATTCTCTCGATGAGCTTCTGTTTAGCCCAAGTAGCGGCAACAATATCTTAATACATATTGCGATAGTTATCACCATTATAGTTATCGCTGTTACATTAGCAGATACTCGCACAATTTTATCTTTATTTTTTCTATCCTTAAGACCGTCCACTTTCTTTATTTCTTTATCCAAGCTATTCATGATAATAGTATTTTCCATACTACTTTTATCATAAATTATATCTATATCAGGTTCTATTAAAACTCTATCTATATCTATTAGAAGTTCTGTTGCAGACTGATATCTACAACTTTGCTTTTTACTAATTGCCTTCATGACTAAACAATTTACGCCCTTTGGTAAATCGGGATCTATACTAATAGGCTCATCTGGCATTTCCTGTATATGCTTTAACGCAACTGCAACTGGGCTTTGTGCATTAAACGGAACTCTTCCCAAAAGCATTTCATAAATCACTATACCTAGAGAATACAAATCCGACTTCTCATCTACAAATCCTCCTCTTGCTTGCTCTGGAGAAAAATAATGCACTGATCCTATTGTTTTCCCAGCCATAGTCATAGTCCCTGTGGATGTAGCTCTTGCTATACCAAAGTCAGTTACTTTAACTGTCCCATTTTTAGTTAATAATATATTATGAGGCTTTATATCTCTATGTATAATCTTGTTTTTATGCGCATGCTCTATAGCTGAACATATCTCTTTAGCTATACCTAATGCCTCTTTCCAATTGATTACTCCTTCTTTTTCTATTTTCTCCTTTAGTGTCTTTCCATCCACGTACTCCATAACAATGTAGTGCATGTCATCTTCACATCCCACATCATATATTGACACTATATTAGGATGTGATAAACTCGCTGCAGATTGAGCTTCTATTTGAAATCTATGTACTAATTCCTGATCATTTATAAACTCAGGTTTTAAAATTTTTATAGCCACATATCTATTAAGAAGCCTACATCTGGCTTTATAAACAAATGCCATTCCTCCTTCGCCAATCATTTCTATTAACTCATATCTGTTTCCAAGAATTTTACCTTCCATTATCGGCCACCTCATTTCCAAAAACAATAACTGTTGTATTATCTACACCACCGTTTTTATTAGATTCTTTCACCAAGCTATTTGCTATACTTTGCAACTTGTCCTCTTTTGATAGAATTTCTTTTATCCTAGATTCGCTAACCATGTTAGTTAACCCATCAGTACACATTAAAAATGTCTCTTTAGAGTCAGTTACACATTCATATGTATCTATTTCTACAACCTTAAAATATCCTATCACTCTTGTTAATATGTTTTTCTTAGGATGATCTAAAGCTTCCTCCGTAGTGATAGTTCCATTCTGTACCAGTTCTTCCACGTACGAATGATCAGTTGTTATTCTTTTTAACTTGTTATCCCTAAATGAATATAATCTACTATCTCCAACATGTGCTACAACTAAGCAACCATTCATCACTACCGCCGCAGTCAAGGTAGTTCCCATACCGTATTTATCTTCATCTTCTCGTGCTACATCATATACATCTTTATTAACTTTTTCTAAAATCTGCTTTAACTTTACCTCTACTTCTTCCTTACTCATGCTCTTATTTATCCCTTCACGTATTCCAGACATAGTCAATTCAACAGACAATTTGCTCGCTACTTCGCCAGCCTGATGACCTCCCATGCCATCTGCAATAATAAAAACACTAGGCATATCTTTTGTACTTTCTATTACTCCATAGTAATCTTCGTTTATATCCCTCTTTAACCCTACGTCTGTACATATACCGTATCGCACGTTATCATTCCTCCAGTATTTTCAAAGTTTACTCCTTCTTAGTTGACCACATGCTGCTTTTATATCACTGCCTAATTCCCTTCTCACTGTTGCATTAATACCTTTTTTTAATAATATATTTTTAAAATTTTCTATTCTATCATTATAGCTTTGTTTGTAATTACTACTATCAACTTCATTTATCGGTATCAAATTTACATGACACAATATCCCCTCTATTAATTTTACCAGATCTAATGCATCTTTGTCACTATCATTTACTCCTCTAACCAATGCATATTCAAATGTAATTCTCCTGTTTGTCCTCTCTGTATATATATTACAGGCACTTATCAATTCTTTAATTTTATATTTTTTATTTATTGGCATCATGCTCTCTCTTACTTCATCATTCGCCGAGTGTAATGAAATCGATAACGTAACTTGCGAATTTTCTTTTGCAAAATCTAAAATTCTAGGCACTAACCCACATGTAGATATCGATATATGCCTACTTCCTATGTTTAGCCCACACTTATCATTTACAAGATTTAAAAATTTAATCACATTGTCATAATTATCAAATGGTTCTCCTATTCCCATCATAACTATGTTGCTTATTCTTTCTCCTAAATCTTCTTGTATGGTTAACACTTCACATAATATTTCTCCCGCAGTTAGGCTCCTTACAAAACCTATCCCTGTTGATGCACAAAAACGGCATCCCATTCGGCATCCTATCTGCGATGATATACACACTGAATATCCATACTTATACTTCATAAGCACACTTTCAATAATATTCCCATCTGGCAACCTTAAAAGATATTTTGCGGTTTTATCTAACTTAGATTCAAGCTTCTCAACTATCTCTAAATTACAAATAGTAGCAACCTCTTTTAATTTATCTCTTAGCTCCAAAGATAAATTAGTCATATCATCAAAACTAAGCACCCCTTTGTGTATCCACTCAAACACTTGTCTGGCTCTAAATTTCTTCTCACCTATTGATTGCATAAATTCTTCTAATTCCACCAGGCTCAAATTAATTAAATCTACCTTTTCATCAATACTCATAAACAAACCCCTACTTTATCTTTTTCATTTTTGCCACAAAAAAACCATCTGTCCCTTGAATATTAGGGTAAAACTCCATATATCCATCTTTTGCTGTACTGCTATTTATAGAATCAGGTATAAAACCTGTTATATCCTCTATTTCAAAATCTCCATGCTCTTTTAAAAACTTATTTACCACTTCTATATTTTCCTCTCTCATTACTGTACATGTACTATAAACAATACTACCGCCAACCTTTACATATTTTGATGCACTACATAATATCTTATACTGCAAAGTACTTATGTTGTCAATATCACTAATCTCTTTCCTCCACTTTATATCCGGCTTTCTTCTTACTATTCCAAGCCCTGTACATGGAGCATCTACCAACACTTTATCTGCCTTGCCAATTAAATTCTCTCGAACATTAGTAGCATCATAGACATTTGTTTTAATATTGCTAAGGCCTAACCTTTTTGCAGCACTCTTTATAAGATTTACCTTATGTAAATACAAATCCTGCGAATAAAGTACTCCGCTATTATTCATTATTTCTGCTATATGAGTAGTTTTACCACCTGGTGCTGCGCACACATCAATTACAACATCTCCTACACGTGGATCAAGTATTTCTGCAACCTTCATTGAACTTTCATCCTGTATAGTAAAATATCCATTTTCATAAAGATCCATACCTGTTATATTATGTGAATTTTCTACTACTAACCCATACTTAGACATCCCACTTTCAAAAGCTTTTACTCCTCGCTCCTTAAACATATCTAAAAGCTCTTTAACTGTCACTTTTGTTGTATTAGCTCTTATACAAAATTTAGGTTTATCATTTAAACTTTTAAGAAGCTCTTTTGCAAAATCATGTCCAAACTCATCTACAAATTTTTCCACTAACCACATCGGGTACGAATAGCACACGCTAAGATATTCCGGAGTATCTTTTGCTGGATACTCTATTTTTTCTATATTCCTTGCAATATTCCTTAATACTCCATTAACAAATTTAGAAGAATAAGCATGTCCATACCTTTTAGCCAACTTAACGCACTCATTTACCGCTGCCGATTGAGGCACTCGATCCATAAACATAAGCTGATACACACCCATTCTTAGTGTATTTATTATCCACACCGATATCTTTTTTAATTTAATACTAGAAAATTGTGCTATTACATAGTCTAAACGTTCTTTATACTTCAACACACCCATTACCATTTCTGATATGAATGCAGTATCACGTTGATCTAATTTGTTAACCTTAAAGCACTTGTTTAGCTCAATATTGGAATATGCTCCTTCTTTTAATATATTTACCAAAATCTTTAGTATAAGTTCCCTTACCAAAACATTTCTCCCTTTTCTATGTTATTTCCTAATATATATTGAGATACTTTCATCCGTTTTTTAGATGGTGCCTGAATTTCTATTATTCTTATAATACCATTTCCTGTAGCAACATCTATTCCTTCCTTTGACACACTAATTATCTTGCCAGGCTCATCTTCTATCTTTTGATTAAGTAACTTAGTTTCCCAAATCTTTAATTTTGTGTCTTTGTAATATGTAAAAGCTACAGGCCACGGATTAGTCCCCCTAACCAAATTATGTATATCTTTACTACTCTTACTCCAATTTATTTTTCCTGTATCCTTGTTCATCATATTCGCATAACTACATCTCGACTCATCTTGAGGTATTCTTTCTATCCCGCCATTTTCTAATCTAACTAAAGTTTCTCTTAACACCCTTGCTCCAAGAAAAGATAACTCATCATGCAACTGTCCTGCTGTTACATCATCACCTATTTCCACTTTGGCACTGAGCAAAATATCTCCCGTATCCATACCCACATCAGTGTACATAGTCGTAATACCAGTTTCTTTTTCTCCTTCTATAATGACCTTATTTATTGGTGATGCACCTCTATACTTAGGAAGTAGCGACGCATGTACATTAATACATCCAAAAGATGGTATGTCCAGGATTTCTTTAGGCAATATCTTCCCATAAGCACAAGTAACTATAACATCTGGTGCAATACTTTTTATTTTATCTATAAAATTCTGATTATTCTTAACCTTTTCTGGTTGCAACACTTCTATATTATGTGACAGTGCACACTCCTTTACCTCGCAATAAGAAACTTTATTGCCTCTACCTCTTTGTTTGTCTGGCTGGGTCACAACTGCACTAATCTCATGCCCCTCCTTAACTAACATCTCAAAACACGGTACTGCAAATTGCGGTGTTCCCATAAATACAATTCTCAATGATTTCACACTCTTTCCGCTAATAATTTATATCTTTTCTAACTTACTCGCCTTATCCTTAAACAATATACCCTCTAAATGATCTATCTCATGGCAAAATATTCTGGCCAAAAATCCCTCCGCTACATATTCTACCTCTTCTCCATTTCTATCTAATGCTGTAACTACAACCTTTGACGGACGCACAACATTTCCCCTAAGATCTGGAACACTAAGGCACCCCTCTATTCCATCTTGTGACCCTTCCATAAACTTAATCTCAGGATTTATACACTCTATTAATCCATTTCCATCATCCAATACTATTATTCTCTTTAGTACTCCAATTTGAGGTGCTGCCAACCCTACTCCATCCTCTTTATACATAGTTTCACTCATATCATCTAAAAGTGTTAATATTCTATCATCAATTTGGGTCACTTCTCTAGACTTTTTTCTTAATATTTCGTCCCCACATATTCTTACTTCTCTAATTGCCATAAAAAAAATCACCTTCTTTTTATTTATATATATATTATAATAAATTCACCCAACTAATACAAGACCAAACTTTTGCCCTTCTACCCCATGAATTTTAACTCTTTTAAACCCGAATTTATTCTTTAGATATTGTATATTTTCTTTTTTCTGTCCTACAGCAGAAGATACATAGCAATTCCCTACATATATATCTACACTATCACTCAAATCTTTTTCCTTTATTTGTATCTCTATTATATCCCTAAGAATTCTAGCCTCAACGAGTTGTCTAAATGCTGGATGAAAAGGTCCTCCTCGGACATCTTCACCTTCTTCTATATTTTTAGTAGGCTGTAATCCCAACCTAATCACTTCTATATTATTATCCATATATATTCTATATAAACTAGCACTTATATCAACCGCATCTTCTAATGATAATGGCTTATATTTATGTTCTTCTAACATTTTGCAAAGATATGTATCTTTTATAACGAGTGTTGGATATATACGAACAAAATCCGGCTTTAGTAAAACTACTTTTCTTGCCGTATCAATAGCTTTCTTTTTTGTATCGTTAGGTAAACCTATCATAGTCTGAATTCCTAAATTAAATCCATACTCCTTGACTAACCTTACTGCACTCTCTACATCTTCTCTTGTATGTCCACGATGACTAATTCTTAATACTTCATCATCTAAACTTTGCACACCCAATTCTATTGTTTTAACACCATACTTCTTCAAATTTTTTAATATCTCATGACTTATATAATCAGGCCTAGTTGACAATCTAATAGACGATACTTCTCCTTTTTTTATATAATCATACACACACTCCAAAAACTTGGTTTGCTCTTCCATATCTATGCCCGTAAAACTTCCTCCATAGAACGCTACCTCTGGAATTTCATCAAAACTTATTGTATCCTTAAATGCTCTTATTGTAGATTTTACATCATCTATTGTAACATCTTTTATCTGGCCACTAATAGATTTTTGATTACAATAAATGCAATCAAATGGACAACCTTTGTGTGGTATGAATATGGGAATAATTATTTTCTTATGCATTATTTATCCGCTCCAATGCTTGCTTTGCGGCATTTTGCTCTGCCTCTTTTTTAGATCTACCTATTCCTTCTCCCATCACTTTACCATCTATTTCAACATTAACCTTAAACTTTTTATCATGATCTGGACCTTCTTCTTTTATTATGTTATAAGAAATACCCAACACACCATCATGTTGCACTCTTTCTTGTAACCTTGACTTGAAATCTAAAATTATCTTTCCATTAATTATCTTTTTTATAATGTCTTCCATGCTAGTTAAAATAAATTTTCTTATTGTTTCTAAATCACTGTCTAAATAGATTGCTCCTACCAAAGACTCAAATGAATCTTCCAAAATAGAATCTCTATGTCTTCCTCCTGTTACTTCTTCTCCCTTACCTAACAATATATACTCGTCCAACTTTATTTTCCTTGCAACATCTGCCAATGAAATTTCTCGAACTATACCAGATCTTACCTTAGACATCTTTCCTTCAGCCATATCTGGTCTATTCAAATACAAATACTCGCTTATTACTATACACAAAACAGAATCTCCCAAAAACTCTATTCTCTCGTTTGATGGGAACTTCCATTTTTTATTTTCATTTGTATATGAACTATGTGTTAAAGCTAGTAATAATAAATTTTTGTCTTTGAATGTATAATTTATGTTTTCTTCAAACGCTCTATTTGTTTCAATAATCTTCTCCACATTACACATACTACTTCACCTTTCCTGGGAAAAATAAAACTTCTTTATCATTATCAAAAAACCACCTTACTATATAAAGGAATGAGGCCTCCTTTATTAAGGTACAAAAGGTCTGCCTCACCTAAAGCACTTTACCGAAATCTAAGATTTTATATAATCCAATGCATCTCCTACTGTAAGTATTTTTTCTGCATCTTCATCTGGAATCTCTATATTGAATTCTTCCTCCAATGCCATTATTAATTCAACAACATCAAGAGAATCTGCACCTAAATCATCAATGAAAGAAGACTCCAATGTAATCTCACTTTCCTCAACTCCCAACTGATCAACTATTACTTGTTTCAATCTGTCCAACATATTAAAAAGCACCTCCTTTCAAGTAATTTTACTCTATTCTATAAATTAAACTCTTATCTTCTCCTGTAGCTTATTTTCTATACCATCAATAACCTTTTCACTTGCGAGCCTATAGGCTGTTTTTATTGCACTCTTTATCGCTTTTGCATCAGATCTTCCATGGCACTTTATAATGTTTCCATTAATACCAAGCAACGGCACACCGCCAACTTCCGAAGGATCCAATCCCCTAAAGAAGGATTTTATTTTTTTCTCCACTGCCAAGTATGATACTTTTGTTAATAAGCTGCTAGTAAACACTTCCTTTAATCCTTCTTTGAAAAATTCTCCCAATCCTTCTGCAAACTTTAACAATATATTCCCACTAAAGCCATCACACACTACGATATTCGCCTTATTTTTCATAATTTCATTGCCTTCTACATTTCCAACAAAATTTATATCAGCCTCTTTTAACGCCTCATATGCTTGTTTTGTAATTTCGTTGCCTTTTTTCTCTTCTACTCCTATATTTAACAATCCTATACGAGGATTATTCACCTTATACACATCTTGCATATACAAAGACCCCATTATGCCAAACTGAACGTAGTTTAATGGCTTACATGACGTATTCGCTCCCGAATCTATAATCATCAATTTGGTATCGTTAACATCTAAAACAGTCGGCAGCGCAGGTCTATCTACTCCACTTATTCTACCCAATACTAATAATCCACCTGTCATAACAGCTCCTGTACTTCCTGCTGAAACCAACGCATCTCCTCTATGCTCTTTTAACATATTCAACGCAACAACCAAAGATGAATCTTTTTTTTGCTTTATCGCTTTAGTTGGAACATCATCATTTGTTATAACCTCTGTTGTACTAACTATAGTTAATCTATTCTTATCGTACTGCAATCCTCTAAGGTTCTCTTTTATAATGTCTTTATCTCCAACCAACACTAAACGACAATCCTCCATCTCCTGTAACGCCAGTACAGCTCCCTCTACAGTTGATTTCGGCGCAAGATCTCCTCCCATTGCATCTAATATTATCTTCAAATTTACACCCTTCCTTCAATATCTTTTGTATACCAACAAATAAAGCGCTCTATAACACCACTAACGTCAATTATATTAATGCTTATTACTCTTGTCAATACACATTTTGTTTCATATTTGCCTGTTTTCAGAAATTATGCTATCCCTATAGCTTCTTTCGCTAATTTATCTGCCAAATCGTTATATTTGTTATTAGAATGAGCTTTCACCTTTATAAAATTAACTTTAACCTTGTCTTTTATACTATCATAATACTTTTTATACATCATAGTACCAACTTTGTTAGTCTTCCACAAACCTCGTGCCCATTTTTCAATTCCCATATAATCATAATATATATCTAATTTACGTATATTATTCTCAACACAGTACTGCATAATAAATTTAGCTCCTTCTATCTCTCCTGCAACATTTCTCATACTAGACAATTCTACATCATTAAATTTTTTACTAAAGCAAATTTTTTCTCCTTTATAAAAAGCAACTGCTCCATATGAGAACTCACCTGTTGTTATATTATAACTTCCATCCACAAAAGCTATCACCTTATCATCACTATTAAAAGATTTTTCGTAACCATGCTCATCTGAAAAAAAATCTTTCGCATCTTGATAACCAGAAAAGCTTTTGTAAATCGCTCCCTTATAACCTGCAACCTCATTCTTACACTCATCCCAAGTAGTATATATGCCAGGGGTCCTTCCTTTTTTGACCACATAAAATTTATTTTTAGCCATAACCAATTCCTCTCTCTTTACCTAGATTATACTCTAGTACAACTTATTTAAGTAAAAACACTATAATATTTTTTAAAAAAACTAGCGAAAAACAAATCTACCACTTAAACCTTTTAAACTACTCTAAATATCTTAGTCTTTCTCTTCGTTATCACTTTTCACTACTTCAGTTATACCTTTTGCTAACCCTGCAATACCTTGTATTTCAGATGGTATTATAATCTTTGTTGCTTTACCATCTGCTACGCTCTTAAATGCTTCCAAACTTTTTAGTGTCAAAACTTCCTTACTAGGAACTGACTTATTTAAAAACTCAATACCTTCTGCATTAGCTTTTTGAACTTTTCTTATTGCCTCTGCCTCTCCTTCTGCTTTTATTATTGCAGCTTCCTTCTCAGCCTCTGCCTCTAATATTTGTGCTTCTTTTTTAGCCTGAGCTTCTAGTATTGTAGACTCTTTTTTACCTTCAGCGACTAATATAGCAGACTTCTTCTCACCCTCTGCCTTAAGTATTGCTTCACGCCTATCGCGCTCAGCTTTCATCTGAGTCTCCATGGACCTTCTTATATCATCTGGCGGCATTATATTTTTTAGTTCCACTCTATTTATTTTTATCCCCCACGCATCTGTTGCATCATCCAAGATAGCTCTCATTTTTGTATTTACTATCTCTCTTGATGTTAACGTTTCATCTAACTCTAAATCTCCAACAATATTTCTTAAATTTGTCGCAGTTAGATTTTCAATAGCAGATATTGGTGATGCCACACCATATGAAAATAACTTTGGATCTACTATCTGAAAAAATACTACTGTATCTATTTGCATTGTAACATTATCCTTTGTTATAACTGGTTGTGGTGGAAAATCTATAACTTGTTCTTTAAGCGATATTCTTTTCCCAACTTTATCTATAAATGGAACTAAAAAATGTAACCCTACACCCCATGTCTCTTTATATGCACCTAATCTCTCTACTACATAAGTCGATGCCTGCGGAACTATCTTTACACTTCCTATTATAATAAACATAACCACAAATATAATTACTAATATTCCCATATCACTAATCCTCCTTTTCCTTTAATATTTTCACTCCTAATGTTAAACCATCTATCTTTTTTACCACTACCATCGAGTCTTTAGGAATTTTTTCCCCTGTTAATGAGACTGCTTTCCATGTTACCCCATTAATCAAAATTTTACCAGGTTCATAATTACTTTGTATGTCTTCACATACTTTGGCTCTTTTATTTAAAAATTTTTCCAAAACTTCATCTTTATTGTCTTGATCTATTTTACTACCAAAAAAATATTTTGATACTATAAGTAAAATCGCAGATACCACTACAAACGCAATAAACTGCTCACGAAGCCCGTGTATAAATACCGCCAAAAAGCTAGTACATAATGCTCCAATCGAAAACCAAATTGAAACTAACACAGGTGTATTTAATTCTATAACAAAAAATATCAATGCACAAATAAGCCATACATGCCAGTTTACAGTAATCATCAAGCCTCCCCTCCTTTCATTACATAAAAAATTTTACCCCTAGCACCACTTGCTAGTATACATTTGAATCTTTTCTCTGTCAACTATCTTGTTTTTTTAGTATTAACTTTACTATCTTTTAAAACATAAAAGATAGCTCCTCTTATAGCTTAAGGAGCTATCTTCTACCCTGTTGTCAAAAACTCTTATAATCAATTCACTTTAATATTTTATCTTGTGTTCATAACATATCTTTTTGGCATTTTCTTCTTTTTATGCCCTTATTAGTCATATCCACTTCATTTAATACAGTTTCTCTTTTAGACCTTTTCTCTTCTATATTCTTCTTTTCTATTATTATATATTCCAAAATCTCTTTATTTCTTTCACTATCAATATAATCTTTTGACTTAGCTAGTAATTTTAATATAGTTTTTTTCCTATCTATACTCTTATCTATTCTGTTTTTAAAGTCTACCTGTTTATCCTTTAATTGTTCATTTACTAACTTTTCTATTTCTTTCTTTTTATATTTATTAAATAACCTTAGTAATTCCACTTTTTGAGACGCTCTTTCAATCGCATTTACACGTTCTCTTTTATCCTTATATAAACTTCTCTTATATAAATTATCAAGAAAATTCTGCAATCTCTCTACATCATCTTTTTTTACATATTCAATAGACTTACTAACATTTGACAAACTAAAAACTCGCCTAATTAGTTTGTTTTTTAATTCCCTACTACCTTCCCCTATTAAGCTTTTATTCTCCAAAATTGCAATCATTATATTACATCTATCTTCCGGTTTTATATGCGTTTCCACAAACAAATATTCAATTGGTTCCTTACTTATTTTTATTCCATATCTCAATAGTTCTACTATCTCTTTAACATGGTTTGATTTTATTAAATCCTTTATTACTTTATCTCTCGTTTCCAAACTTACCTCTACTCCTCGTTCAAGCAAACTTATTGCATCGCGTCTATACCAATGGTCGACTAATACCCCTATCACTTTATCCGATACTTGAGGACCCACTTTTGCCCCTTTCCTTACTAACGTACTTATAGAGACCGTATGACTGGCATCTGCTAATACTCCCATTACTTTATCTAACACTTGAGGCCCTATTTCAAAATCATTCCTTATTAAGTCACTTATCTTTTCTGCATCATTAGCCTTTATTAATGCTTCTATAACCTTATTTAGTGTTTGAGAACTCAATTTTTTCAAATCTATCGACCATTTATATATATCATGCACATATCCTCTATCCGCTGCTGTCCATACCAACTTATCTACCGTTTTAGGACCCAATGTTATACTTTCTATTGATACCCCTCTCATAACCACATAATTTTCTTCTATCATAGAACAATTTGTCAGATTAGTTTTTGTTAATATTATTCTTCTTTCTTCCTCTATATCTCTCCTATTACAACACACTATACCTTGTTTTATTAAATTTCTTACATCCTCTATATCTCCTCTATCTATCAATGCATCTACCATTTTATTTGCTAATGTTGGTGTAACTCCTAAATAATATAATTTTTTTCTTCTTTTTTTGTTTCTATCTAACATAACACTTCCTCCTCTCTAATACTACTTTCAGTATTAGAACAAAACACAAATACTATAAAAATCCCTCTAACATATAACACTACTCCCTACTCATTAGTATACTAATAGTTTATTAAATTGTCAACAATGTTATGTTTTTGTTCTCTATACATTGATATTAACTGTCTCTATTCTTCAATACTTATATTACCACCATTTATTTGTATACAAATCTATTTCCGCCATATCAACCATTTCTCCAATCCTAGGTGTAATAACTTTCACTCCATACTCATCCTGATTAGCTGTTGCAATTTCCGCTGGATCAAACCAATTATGATTAGACAACGCAAAACTTCCCCAATGTACAGGAATATAATATTTTGCATTAACATCTACTGCCGCCTGCAACGCATCATACGGGCCCATATGCACCTCACGCCATGCACTATTGTATTGTCCTGAATCTGCCATAAGAACATCTATATGGCCAAATCTCTTTCCCACTTCTCTAAATGTAGTAGTGTAACCTGTATCACCCGTAAAATATATAGACACATCATCACTTCTCAACAAAAATCCACTCCACAAAGTGACTCTGTCCTTAAAAGGATTTCTCATAGAATAGTGTCTAGCTGGAACTGAAGTAACCAAAAGATTATCAATCTTTTCATCTTCCCACCAATTCAATATGGTTATCTTTTCGCCATCGACTCCCCACCCTTCTAGATAACTCTCTATTCCCAATGGTACCACGTACTTTTTAACTTTGTTATCTATTTTCTTTATTGTTTTATAGTCTAAATG